>JAJNDJ010000312.1 GCA_021156345.1 Rubrobacteraceae bacterium
CTCTGAGGCGCTGGCGTACGCGTCCAGCAACGGCTAGAATTGACCGCCAGATGGATACTTACCTAAGAGGCGCGGTCGCGTGAGCGGGAGTACCTTTATAGCCCTGGTCGTCATGATCCTGATCCTGCTCTTCATCATAATGTCCATCGGGCCTCTGGTTACCGCCTTCTAGAAGGAGTAGGTCTCGAGGACGGAGTAGGTGACTCCGCCCTCCCCTGTCACGCTCTCCACCAGATCCACGCCGGATACCGTAAAGCGAAGCGCGGGCGGGGAGACGCTTGGACCGTCGAGCTTCGCCTGGCGTCCCCGCGCCCGGCCGAGGGTCAGGTGGGGCACGTAGGGTCGCTTCTCTCTCCCGAATCCGGCAGGCTCGAGGAGATCGTCTACGCTCTGGGCCACCGCGCGCAGCGGCCCGGATCCTTCTCCGATGCCGGCCCAGAGGATACGGGCCTTCCTCTCGGAGGGGAAGGCCCCGAAGCCCGAGGTCTCGACCTCGAACGGTTCGTGTCTCCCGCGTAGCTGCTCGAGTGCCTGCTCCATCCGGCTCAGGTCATCTTCGGCCACATTGCCCAGGAACTTCAAGGTAATGTGGAGCTTCTCAGGGCTGATGAGACGGAAAGCTTTGCTCGCCGGCACGTCGCGTGCCGCGCGAAACAGGGCTTCCCTGACTCTATGCGGTGGGAAGACGGCGACGAAGGTTCGCACCGCGGTCCTAGTGGGGGCTGGACTTGCGGCCGGCGGCTGCACGGTTGGCGATCATGGCCGCGGTGGCCCCTGCGCCGACGCCGTTATCCACATTGACGACAGAGAGACCAGGAGAGCAGGTCTGAAGCATGCCGAGGATGGCTGCGGTCCCGTCCCCGCCGAGGCCGTACCCGGTGGAGGTCGGAAGCCCTATCACGGGCACGGCGACGAGGCCGGAGACCACGCTTGGCAGCGCACCTTCCATCCCGGCGGCAACCACCAGGCAGTCGGGGTCGAACGCTCTCAGCTCCTCCAACGGGCCGGCGAGGCGATGGACGCCGGCCACCCCGACGTCGTGGAAGCCCATCACGGACACACCCATCTCGCCGGCCACCGCGAGCGCCTCCTCGAGGACGGGCAGGTCCGAGGTGCCCGCGCTCAGGGCACCCACGCGGCCCCCGCTCGGTGCCGGCTCGCCGCCACCGATCATCAGGGAGCGTCCGGCCCACCGGAGTTGGGTCTCAGGGAGCGTCGCGCGGATCCTGGCTTCGTGCTCGGGGGTGGGGGCGCTTACGATCACACGCTCGTGCGACTTTAGCAGCGTTGCGCAGATAGTTGCCACCTGGGCGGGGCTCTTGCTGCGGGCGTAGACGACCTCAGGGACGCCCTTCCTCACGGAGCGGCCTAGGTCGAGGGCGGCGAACTCGTCGAGGTAGCGGACCTCACCCCTCTTCAGGCGTCCGGCGGCCGACTCTACAGAGAGTTTGCCGCTCGCGACCGCTGCCAGAGTTTTCTCGAGTTCGTCCATATCCCCCGCTTCCTGGTGTAGTAAGCTTGCCAGCGGGTAAGAATCTAGCACGTTCCTACCTTCCAGTGGTCATAAGGAGAGCCTTGACGATAATCGAGTTGGTCCTGTCCCTGGTGGAGGGAGCGTGCTCGCCGCCGTCGGCACGGCGTTGCCCGAGACCATGATCCCGCTGGTCGCTATCTTCGGTGCCTTACTCCTTGGCACGGGCAGCGCCGCAGCAAGCGAGATAGGTATCGGCGCGATCCTGGGCGCGCCTTTCCTGCTAGCGACGCTAGCCCTGTTCATCGTCGGGGCGGCAGCCCTGGGCTACAAGGACCGGAGGGAGACGGGGAGCGAGATCACAGCCGATAGGCAGACCGCCATCCCCGACCTCGTGTTCTTCCTAGTGTGCTTTACTCCGGCCGCGGCGGCGGGCCTCTTTTCCCTGCCTCTGCTGCTGAAGATCGTCCTTGCTGTGCTGCTGCTGGTCGCTTACGTCTACTACGTGGTAAGGACGGTAAAGAAGGGCGGGGAGGCCGAAGAGGATATTCCCGCCAGGCTCACGCTCTGGCCATTTCGCTCTCAGGGGCCGACCTGGGCCGTCGCCGCGCAGCTGATAGGGACGATCATAGTGATGGGCCTCGGCGCCCACTTCTTCGTCGAAGCCGTAGAGCATCTCTCCAAGTCCGTAGGAATCTCCGCCGGCCTGATCTCGCTGGTCCTCGCACCTCTGGCGACGATGGTCTTCCAGAGCACAATACCGGTCTCGGTCGGGGTGCTCTTTACGCCGTGGCGACTAGACTTCATTACTGCCGTCGCGGTCACCTTCGCCATCCTCTCGAGCATAGTCTTCCTCGGATTCCTGCTGCGCAAGGCCCCTCTCAAGGCGTTCTACATGCTCGGCGCCGGTTCACTCTACATAGTCTTCCTCGTGACAGCGATCATCGACCTCGCCGGCGGCTGAGTTGAACCGGGGCTCGCACTTGTTTTCCCCCTTTCCTGATAAGATGGGTAGCCGGTCATATGGTCGAGGAGGAAGCCGAGTCAGATGGAGTTCATGACGGGGGAATGGTTTGGCCGGCTCCTTGGGGTGCTGGTTGTTAACCTGATCCTCTCCGGCGACAACGCTGTGGTCATCGCGATGGCGGCCCGCACCCTGGAGGGTGCCAACCGGAAGAAGGCCATCATCTGGGGCGCGGCTGGGGCCGTCGTTCTCAGGCTGCTCTTCGCCG
>JAJNDJ010000064.1 GCA_021156345.1 Rubrobacteraceae bacterium
TGAGATCGGGCTCTTCGACGAGGACTTCGTCTCCTACTGCGAGGATGGGGACCTGAGCTTCCGCGCCCAGCTCGCCGGTTATCGTTGCTTCTATGTCCCAGGCGCCGTCGTCTACCACATGGGAAGCGCCTCGACCGGCGGCAAGCGTAGCCCGACGGCGACCAGGCTAGGTAGCCGCAACTCTTTTAGCCTGCTGGTCAAGAACCTGCCCCTCTCCGCGGTACCGCACATACTGCCTTTCTTCGCCTTCGGACAGCTCGTGCGCCTAATCACCGCCGCGGCGACCGGCTCTTTGCGGGCGCACCTGGAGGGTTTGGCTGGCGCGTGGCGCCACCTGCCGCTCATGCTAGGGAAGCGGGCCGAGATACAGAAGATGAAGAAGCTCTCCGACGCCGAGGTCCGCAGGCTCCTCAGGGAGTCATCGCTCGCTGCGACGGCGAGCATCGCGCGCCGGCTGCGAGACAGGGCCGTGTCGCGATGAAGTTCTCGGTCATTATCGTCAACTACGCCTCCTGGCCTCTGACGTTGCGCTGTATCGAGGCCCTGCAACAGACGCGATACGGGGACTTGGAGATCTTCGTCGTCGACAACGACAGTGTGGAGCCGCCGGAGCTTCCTTCCTGGGTGCGCCTGATCCGGAACAAGGAGAACATAGGCTTCGCCCGCGCCCACAACAGGGGCATCGCCGCATCGAGCGGAGATCCTATAGTCCTCATAAACCCCGACACCATCGTGGAGAGGGATTTCTTCGAGCATCTGGAAGGATTCGTCTCAGAGAACCCGAAGGCCGGGATATGCGGACCGAAGATAGTGGACTCGGAAGGTCATCTCCAGCTCTCGGCACGGCGGGAGATCAGTGCCCTTTCAGGGTTCCTCGGACGCACCTCCCTCCTGACTCGCCTCTTTCCCAAGAGCTCTTTGGTAAAGAGCCAGTTCCCCGCCGTCACGGACCAGTCCCGCCCGACCCCGGTCGACTGGGTCTCCGGCGCCTGTATGATCATCCGCAGGAAGACATTGCGAGACGTAGGCCCTCTCGACGACCGCTTTTTCATGTACTTCGAGGACGCCGACCTCTGCAGGCGCGCCCGCGCTTCAGGGTGGCTCGTCTACTACCTGCCGCAAGTCGAAATAGTCCACCAGACCGGGGCAAGCAGCCGCAGTAAACCGAAAGCGATCTGGCTCCTTCACAAGAGTGCGTTCCTCTACCACCGCAAGCACGGTGTCCACGGCCCCTTCGGAGCCTACAGCGCTATTGTCCTGGCCGGACTCGCCGTCCGCGCCCTGGCGAAGCTCGGAATCTCTCTGTTCGAGAGATAGGGTTCAGGTGTCAGGTTGTGTATTCGGACGGATTTCCCGCGTCTCAGCCTTCCTGTCTCAACCTTCCTTATAGTGCGGCAGTGTCCCTTCCGGCATCCCGTTCAGGGGTAGGGCGGCGCGGTCTTTGTCCGAGAGGCTCGGGTTCTCGAGGGGCCACTGTATCCCGATTTCGGGATCGTTCCACAGGATGGACCCATCGTACTGGGGGGCGTAGTAGTCCGTGCATTTGTAGGAGACGAGCGCGCTCTCGCCCGTGACGACGAAACCGTGGGCGAAGCCGGGAGGGACCCAGAGCTGGCGCCTGTTCTCTTCTGAGAGGGTCGAGCCCGTCCACCCGCCGAAGGTCGGGGAGCCGACCCTGATATCCACTGCAACGTCGAAGACCTCGCCAAGCAAGACGGAGACGAGCTTGCCCTGGGCCCTGGGGTTCTGGAAGTGGAGACCTCGAAGCACCCCGTAAGCCGAGAACGAGAGGTTGTCCTGAACGAAGTGGTCCGGTATACCATGCTCTTCGTAGCGGGCACCGTTCCAGCTCTCCATAAAGAAACCTCGGGAGTCTCCGAAGACATTCGGCTCGACTATGAGGACACCAGGGAGATCCGTCTCGAGTACGTTCACCTGACGTACTCCTCGCTCTTCAGGAGCTCGAGCAGATACCGGCCGTAGTCGTTCTTCCTCATCTGGTGGGCGAGGCGTTCGAGCCGTTCGGCGTCGATGTAGCCTTTGCGGTAGGAAATCTCCTCGGGACACCCTATCTTGAGGCCCTGCCGCTGCTCGATGGTCTCGATGAAGTTGGATGACTGATGCAGGGACTCGTGCGTACCGGCGTCGAGCCACGCCATCCCGCGGCCCATGAGCTCGATCTGCAACTCCCCGCGCTCCAGGTAGTCGACGTTGACGTCTGTTATCTCCAGCTCGCCTCTCGTTGACGGCCTGAGGTTGGCAGCCACGTCCAGTACCCTATTATCGTAGAAGTAGAGTCCTGTCACTGCGTAGTGCGAACGGGGCCTCTCCGGCTTCTCCTCGATACTGAGAACCGTCCCATCGCCGTCGAACTCTACTACGCCGTAGCGCCCCGGGTCCCTGACGTAGTACCCGAAGACGGTGGCCCCTCTCTGCCTACCCGCCGACCGCTCAAGGAGCTCGGAGAGACCGTGCCCGAAGAAGATGTTGTCCCCGAGGACGAGCGAGACGCTCTCGGACCCGACAAAGTCCCGCCCGATGATGAAAGCCTGGGCCAGCCCCTCGGGCCTGGGCTGCACGGCGTAACTGAACTCTACACCCCACTGCGAACCGTCGCCGAGCAGATCCTCGAAGCGGGAAAGATCTTCGGGTGTGGAGATCACCAGTATGTCCCTGATGCCCGCGAGCATCAACGTGGTCAATGGATAGTAGATCATCGGCTTGTCATAGACGGGCAGGAGCTGCTTGCTTACCGCCCTCGTGAGCGGATACAGCCGCGTACCCGAGCCTCCTGCGAGCACGATCCCCTTCACGCCGGTCCTCCGCTGCTGCCCAACCCGAGCCGCTCTCCTCTGTAGCCCCGGGAGAGCACAGCCTCGCACCATCCGCGGTTCTCCAGGTACCAGCGCACTGTCTTCTCCATGCCCGTCTCCAGCGTCTCCTCGGGTCTCCAGCCGAGCTCGCGTTCTATCTTCCCTGCGTCAATGGCATAGCGTCTGTCGTGGCCCGGCCTATCCGCCACGAAGGTGATGAGCGACTCGTGCGGCGATCCGGGAACCAGCTCATCGAGCAGGGCGCAGATGGTCTTGACGACCTCGAGGTTCGTCCGCTCGTTGTGGCCGCCGACGTTGTACGTCTCCCCAAGACGGCCGCGCTGGAGTACAGCGAGGATAGCCCTGCAGTGGTCCTCTACGTAGAGCCAGTCCCTGACCTGCTGTCCGTCGCCGTAGACGGGCAGGGGTTCTCCTCGCAGGGCGGTCAGGATCATGAGCGGTATGAGCTTCTCGGGGAAGTGGTAGGGCCCGTAGTTGTTCGAGCAGTTGGTGGTGAGCGTGGGGAGCCCATAGGTGTGGTGGTAGGCACGCACTAGATGGTCGGAGGCCGCCTTGGACGCGGCGTAGGGGGAGTTGGGCCTGTAAGGGCTCTCCTCGGTAAAGTAGCCCTCAGACCCCAGCGTCCCGTACACTTCGTCCGTGGAGATGTGCAGAAAGCGGAAGGCGTCGTGGTCCTCCCCTTCGAGGACGCTCCAGTAGGAGAGCGCGGCCTCGAGGAGTTCGTGGGTCTCGACCACGTTGGTCTGTACAAAGGCCTTCGGACCGTCGATGGAGCGGTCGACGTGCGTCTCGGCGGCGAAGTTGACGACGGCCGAGGGACGATACTCGGCGAGCAGACGGTCGACCAGCGCGCGGTCCCCTATCCTCCCCTGTACGAAGACGTGGTCCGGGTTGTCCGAGACCGACGCCAGGGTGCCAGGGTTGCCGGCGTAGGTCAGGGCGTCGAGATTGACCACCCTGTAATCTCCGACCGTATGCAGGACGAAGTTGCCCCCTATAAAGCCGGCGCCGCCGGTGACGAGGATGGTTTGTTTCTCTCGCTGCAATGCGCTCCTCTGTCTTGGCTATTACCTTCTTGGCTGATCGCTGACGGCTAATAGCTTTCCAGCCAGTAGCCTACTAGACGGGTCGTGGGGTCGCCACGTTCTTGCAACCCCGCGCCGGCGCGTGATACTTTTCTTACGCTGTGGTCTCTTGCTTCTACACTACTGTACGCGGCTAGATTCCGGGTCTGTAAGATCGAACCGGCCCGATCTCCAACGAAAGGCTTGTCTTGAATGTTCAGACGCAGGTGTCCAGACAGGGTGTTATCCGGAGGTACCGCGGGTGGCTGCCCGAGGTACCCGACGATGCCATAGCCACGATAGGCGAGGGGGAGACCCCCCTGATCGAGGCTACGAGGATCTCGGATCGCGTCGGCGCCCGCCTGTTCCTGAAGTTCGAGGGCATGAATCCGACGGCCTCGTTCAAGGACCGCGGTATGACGGTCGCCATGAGCAGGGCCTCCGCAACGGGGAGCCGCGCCTGCGTCTGCGCCTCGACGGGCAACACAGCGGCCTCGGCAGCGGCCTACGCGGCGCGTGCTGGCATGGAGTGCTTCGTCGTCGTACCAGCAGGCAAGATAGCGCTTGGCAAGGCCGTACAGGTCCTCGCGCACGGGGCGCGGATAGTCCAGATCGAGGGTAACTTCGACGCGGCCCTGAAGCTCTCCAAGAGGATCGCTGGCGAACTGGGCGACGTCACCCTGGTCAACTCGGTGAACCCGGACCGTATAGAGGGCCAGAAGACCGCGGCCTTCGAGGTCACTGAAGCGCTCGGAGATCCGCCCGACGCGGTGGCCCTGCCCGTAGGGAACGCAGGCAACATCACCTCGTACTGGAAGGGCTTCTGTGAGTGGCGGGGGGCGGGACACGCTGGCTCCGCCCCCCGCATGCTCGGCTTCCAGGCCGAAGGCGCCTCCCCGCTGGTAGCGGGCCACGACTTCGAGAGTCCCGAGACGGTTGCGAGCGCCATCAGGATAGGTTCACCCGCGAGCAAGGAGGGGGCGCTCTCGGCCGCGCGCGAGTCCGGGGGCCTCATAGAGAGCGTTACGGACGGGGAGATCCTGGCCGCCCAGGAGATGCTGGCCCGCCAGGAAGGCGTCTTCTGCGAACCCGCCTCGGCGGCCGGCATAGCAGGACTCCTGAAGCTTGCCTCCGAAGGCAGGGGGCCAGAAGGCACGGTGGTGAGTGTTCTGACCGGGCACGGGCTCAAGGACCCTGATGTGATCCTTGGCCGCGTGCAACTCCCCGACCCCGTCCCGGCGACGTTCGAGGCGGTCGCCGGACGAATGGAGATGTAGGCGCGGTGATCTCTGTCCGGGTCCCAGCCACCTCCGCAAACCTCGGACCTGGCTACGACGCGGTTGGGCTCGCGCTCTCCTTGAGCATGAGGATCGGGTTGGACAGGTCGCCTCATCCCGAGATAGATATACGAGGCACGGGTGCTGATCTCATCCCGCGCGGGCCCGAGCACCCTGCCTACAGGGCGGCCCGCTTCGTGGCCGAGCTCGTCGGCGAGTCAGACGCCCAGTTCCGTCTCGTTCAGGAGAACTCTATCCCCCCGACGCGGGGTCTGGGCGGGAGTGCTGCCGCGCTCGTCGGCGGGGCCGTCGCCGCCAACGACCTGTTCGGGGGTCAGATCGCCGCCCCTGACCTGCTCAACATCGTCTGCGAGCTCGACGGCCACCCCGACAACGCGGCCCCAGCCCTCCTCGGAGGGCTCGTGATCGGAACCCTCACCCCGGTGGGCGTGAGTGCCGTGCGCCTCGAACCGAAGGACCTCAAGGTTGTCGTCGCCGTCCCCGACTTCGCAGTCTCCACCACTGCAGCCCGCCGCGCCCTCCCTGACTCGGTCCCCCACCGCGACGCCGCCTTCAACGTCGGCCGCTCCGGTCTACTGCTCGGGGCCCTTGCGACGGGCGAGTACCACCTCCTGCGCGTCGCCATGCAGGACAGGCTCCACCAACCCTACCGCTCCCACCTCATCCCAGGACTGGAGGACGTTATAGAGGTTGACCTTGCAGGGGCCCGCGTCGAGCCACCGGAAGAAGTCTCCGCCTCGAGTCCCGTGCCCGTGCTCTAGAGCACGCTCCGGCCTCATGACCTCAGCTTCCCAGCACGTCCGCCTATCAGCTCTTGGTATTCGCCCTTTGCGCAATGTACGATTCGCGGTAGGTCATACGGAATTTGTAGATGAAAAGATGGCCAGCTGCGCCGTCAGGGCATCGGTGATGTCGACAGGGTGCTCCGCGGCCTTTTCTTCGGTGTGCGGGATTGGAGCTATGTGCACCTTGACAACCCTCTACCGTTGTGTCACCCTTCATCCTACTTGCTGTCGAGTGAGTGAGGAATGTTGAGCGAGGTTTCGGAAACGGCGCGA
>JAJNDJ010000065.1 GCA_021156345.1 Rubrobacteraceae bacterium
GGACGCCGAAGCCCTGCTCGACGAGGCCGGAGAGCTGCGCGGCGGCGAGCGAGTGCCCGCCGAGGTCGAAGAAGTCGTCCTCGGGCCGCACCTCGCCCTCGTCCAGGCGCAGCACGTCCTCCCACGCCCGCGTGAGCAGCGCCTCCTTCTCCGAGCGTGGGGCGTCTTCAGGGAGCCTGGCGAAGCTAGCTGTCTCTTCCCTGGTGGAGCGGGCGGGGCGGGGCGGCGGGGGCGGTAGCTCCGAGCGGTCGATCTTGCCCGAGGTTGCCTGGATGGGGAGCGACTCAAGCTCGACGAAGACGGAAGGGACCGCATAGTGCGGCAGGCCGTCTTGCAGGATGCCCCTTATCTCCTTGCTCCGCCCCGTCTTCGGGTCGAGGCTCCATCCCGAGTAGCGTTCGTTGTCCTCGGGATCAGGCACCATGTAGGCGACGAGGCGTTTGTCCTGGCCCTCCTCGCCCTCGGAGACCACGACGCAGGACCTTACGGCGAGGCCCTTCTCGATGGCGGCCTCGACGGCGCCGAGCTCGACGCTGTAGCCCCGGATCTTGACCATAAAATCCACGCGGCCGAGGATCTCCAGGCTCCCATCGGAGAGGATGCGTGCCCTGTCGCCGGTGCGGTACATCCTTGCTCCGGTCTTGGAGGAGAAGGGGTCTTCGGGGAAGCTCTCTTCGGTCTTCTCGGGCAGGTCGACGTAGCCCCGAGCGAGACAGTCGCCGCCGACGAATAGCTCCCCGGACTCGCCCTCGGGCACGCGTTCGCCGTCAGAGTCGAGTAGATAGAGGTGCTCCGGGTCCATGGGAACTCCGATGGCGCAGTACGTAGACTCTGGGTTCTCGACCAGCTCGCGCAGGTCCCCGGCAGCCACCTCGTGTGTCTCACTGCAACTGTAGACGTTGAGCAGTCGAACATCTGGCAACAGCCCCATGGCTCGCCCAGCGAGCGTGCGGGTTACGACCTCGCCGTTCAGCCAAAGCGTCTTTAGTTTCGAGAGCCTCTCGCCCACGTCGACCCCGCTCGAGTTGAGGACGGCCTCGAGGAGGGATGGGGTAACCAGCGTCTCCGTGATCCCGTACTCTTCGAGAAAGCGGATCAGGGCTCTCGGATCGTAGATAACGTCGTCGGGGATGACAACCGTGGTAGCCCCGCGGAGCAGCGGCCGCATCATCTCCCAGATAAAGAAGACGTTGCACCCCACCCTGTCGCCTGGGGCATAGTCGCTGATACCGAAGCGCCACAGGTAAGAGAGGACCGGCGCCCTGTGCGGGTTGGCTATACCCTTCGGCTTCCCCGTCGTCCCTGAGGAGTACGAGACGAAGGCCAAGTTGTCCTGGTCGATCTCGGTCCTGTCATCTCCAGCCGGAACGTCCTCCAGGCCCTCTTCCCAGCCCTCGTCTAGGAAGAACGTCTCTGTCCCTTCTGGCAGACGCTCCGCGTACCGCTCCTGCGTGAGTACGACGCGCGGGCTCGCGTCAGCCACGACTTCGGCTAGAAGGGGCGGCGGGTAGGCTAGCTCGAGGATCAGGTAGGCGCCGCCGGCCTTCATGGCGGCAAGGCAAGCGACCACGTACTCAGCCCGCCGCTCCATGTAAACACCGACGGGTTCGTCCGGGCCGATGCCCGAGGTCCTGAGATACGCCGCGAGCCTGTCAGCGAGCCTGTTCAGCTCGCTGTAGGTCAGGGAGATGCTGGCGTCTTCGAGCGCGAGTACGTCAGGCGTGCGGCGCGCCTGCTCCTCGAAGAGCTCATGCAGGCAGAGGTCAGCGGGGTCCTTCATCCTAGCGCTCACCAGGATGGCATCCGAAAGGTACCGAGATGCCTGCGTAGATACCAGATGCGTCCACGTCTTCCGTCGAGCCCGACGACCTTCGCATAGAGATCAACCCCTCCTTGCCTTTCCTACACTAGCAACGCGTTGCCAAAGACCACACAGGATGCGACAGAACGCCGCAGTAGAGATGATGCGGACCATGCTCCGGTCGAACACCCGGAGCGAAGCAGTCCGGAAACGTTGCATAACATACTAACCCGCCCACATGTTAATTCCAGCGGCTACTCTGAAGATAGGTTTAAAGTTGTATTAAATCTTGTTAATGCGAGCGATTCAGCCAGTCAGCATGCTTCGGCCTTTCAGCCTCCGCTTGTGAGCACTTCAGGTTGTCGGGGAGCTGCTCGTGTTGGTCGTGCTCACTCTGTGCGGTGGAGATGGCTCCGCATCGTTTGTCACGAAGCCTGACCTCATGTGGGAGCCTCACTGGCATGTACTTGCGACATGCGCTGGATGGTAGGGGTACCCTTCCGCTATCAGATCCTGCGCACCAGGAGGGCGTTACCAAGGAGGAGTAGAACTATTTCCGAGACGGCGACCGAGGCGAAGGCGGCCAGGTAGGGCAAGCCGGCGGCGACGGTGAGCACCACCCCGACGCCGGCGGCGGTGTAAAGGGCGTAGAGTAGCGAGGCGAGGTAGGTTCCGAGCGCCCCGCCGATCCTCCTTGCCACGAGATAACAAAGTACACCGCCGGTGACGTCTACGAGCGGCATGAAGACCAGTTCCAGCGCCCCTGCAAACGGGCTGAAGAGGTTGATGATCACGGTCCCTATTCCGAATGCGGGGATGACCTCGGGGTATTTGATCACGAGCGGTTTGAGGGCCTCTCCTAGCCTGAACTGTATAGGCCCGAAGGCGATGGGCGCGACGGCGAGGCTCAAGACCACGTAGAGCGCCCCGACGACCCCTGCGATCGCCACCCTGCGGGCTGGACTCTGTCTTTGGGTCATCGCTCCCCCTACTGTGCGAGCGCGCAGCCGTCTTTGCGCGGATCGCTGCCGCACGCTCTGACGCCATTATCCAGAATGCGGATTAGCTGGGCGCCTCCCGCAGGGATCATGAAGTCTTCCCTAACCTCGATGCGATGACCTCGAGCGCGCAGGCGGGCTATCTCCTCCTCGGGGACGCGACCCTCGACGAGGAGGACGCCGTTCTCGTGGCGGTGACGAGGGTGCTCGACGGCCTCCTGAGGGTTCATTCCGTAGTCTAGTAGGTCGACCAGTATCTGTGCATGGCCCTGGGGCTGCATCGCAGCCCCCATCACGCCGAAGACGGCCCACAGGGCTCCGTCGCTGGTAGCGAGGCCAGGAATGAGGGTGTGCATGGGGCGCTTCCCCGGAGTGATGGCGTTCGGATGTCCGGGTTCCAGGCGGAACGAGTTGCCGCGATTGTGGAGACAGACGCCTGTTCCCTCGGCGACGATACCACTACCGAAACCTTTATATAGGCTGTTTATGAACGAACAGCCGTTGCCCTCCGCGTCTACGGCGCAGAGGTAGGTCGTATCGCCCCCAGGGTCGGGAGGAGAGACCACCGCTGCGGCGTCGCTGGAGATCGACCCGCGCAGGTTTGCTGCGTATTCTTTGGAGAGCAACTCCGCCGTAGGTATCTCGGTGAATTCAGGGTCTCCGATCCTCCCGTGCAGGTCCTCGAAGGCTAGCTTCTTGGCCTCGACCTCGAGGTGGATGCGGTCGGCGCTCGAAGGCTCCATAGAGGCCAGCTCGAACCCTTCGAGGATGTTGAGCGATTCGAGGGCCGCGACACCCTGGCCAGGAGGTGGGATCTCGTAGACCCGGACGCCCCTGTAGTCGGTCGAGATCGGCTCGACGAAGGCTGATTCGTGGGCTGCGAGGTCCTCCTCAGAGAGGTAACCGCCGGCCTCCTGCGTGGAGCGTGCGATGCTCGCTGCTATCTCGCCCTTGTAGAAAGCGTCGGCGCCCCGTTCGGCGACGGCCGAGATCGTGGCCGCAAGGTCTACCTGGGAGAAGATCTCCCCCGCAACAGGAGGCCGGCCTTCCGGCAAAAAGGCACGTGTGGCGGCCTCGTTCGTGCGGAGTACCTCTTCGTGCTCATCCCAATAGCGGGCGACGACCTCGGCGACAGGGTAGCCATTCTCCGCGAGCTCCCAGGCTGGCTCGAGCAGACGCGCCAGAGGCTTGCTCCCAAAGCGGTTCGCAGCGTCCTCCCACAACCTGACAGCGCCCGGGACCGTAACCGGGAGGCCGCCACGCTCCGGCATCTCGCCCAGATGCAGGAGCTTCTCCACGGTGAGGGCCCCAGGGGCACTACCTGAGCCGTTCACCCCGATTACCCGCCCTGTCTCGGCTTCGTAGAACAGTAGGAAGGCGTCGCCCCCCATGCCAGTCTGCATCGGTGAGAGAACGGCCATCGCAGCGGCCATGGCGACACACGAGTCGGCGGCTGTTCCTCCACTATCGAGGACGCGGAGGCCGATAATGGCGGCGCTCGGGTGCTCGCAAGCGACCGCCCCCCTCGTTCCGAAGACCGTCGAGCGGCCTCCCAGATCAGGCCTCCGTGTGGCGGTTTCCTTGTTTCGGGACACGTGCTGCGGACCTCCTTTTGGGACCTATGATCGCTCTTACAGTTTATAGAAGGGGGCGGCAGGTATATTGTGGCGCAAATAGACCTAGAGGAGGTAACTCATGGAAGGCGGCAAAGAAATCTACGTGGGTGGGACCCTGATCTCCATCCTCATCTCTCTGGCCCTGTATTTCTCGGGCAGGCGCGAGTCGGCGATCTTCGTCGGACTCTGGGCCCCCACGATATTGAACCTGGGGCAGAGCCTCCTGGACGAGGACTGAATTGATTCGCTGAGGCATTCAGCTTCAGCGAATCACGCTATCAGTTGGTCAGCGCGCCGCCTTGCGGGCGGCTTGCGTCGTGGGCCAAGCCGACGCTAGTATAGACGCCCCGTTACTTCGACGGGGCGTTTTCTTTGCCTCCGGTTCTCCCCAATGGCCGAAGACCACATTTGCTGATCTAGATTCTCCCGAACTCACGGAGCAGATCGACGAGAGACAGGCGTTTCACGATGGGCCTTCCATGGGGACAGATCTCTCTAAACTCAGTGAAGGACCACTCCTTCAGCAGCATCTCCATCTCCTCGCTGGAGAGGTTCTCGCCGAACCTGGTGGAGCCCTTGCAGGCCAGCGCCTTGGCTAGGTCTTCGCCGCCGGCGAGCGCGTGGAGCGCCGCGAGCAGCGCTATCTCGGGGTCGGTGACGGTCTCGGGCACGGCCGAGATCCGCACAGCACCCTCTCCAAAAGGCTCGAATCGGAATCCCAGGGCTTCCAACTCTGCTTCGAAACTCAACACCTCGGGCGCGAGGTCCTCGGGTAGATGCGCGACGACGGGGCTCGGAAGCGGGATAGCCTCATCCCTGGGGTTCTCGGAGAGCCGCTCGTACAGGATGCGCTCGTGCGCCCCGTGCTGGTCGAGGATGACCAGCTCCTCGCCCTCCTGGGCGATGATGCACCTTCCGGCGAATTGCCCGATGAGCGTTAGCCCGTCGCTGCCCCCCTCGGGCGGCGCGCCGCCACCCAGCTCCCGCTCCTGGGCCAGCGCCGACCTGATGGTCCCCACCACGAGCGGGTAGGCCGAGCGTCCACCGCGCAACCGCACGGCGCTCTTGGCAGGATGCACGTTGACGTCAACCTCGCCGGGTCCGAGCTCGAGTCGCAGGAACGCCGCGGGATGCCGCCCTTTCGGCAACAGGTCAGCGTAAGCCTTGGCGACCGCAGGAGCGAAGGAATCGGCCTCAACGACCCTGCCGTTCACGGCGACGTGCAGGTAGCGGCGGGTCGGGAAGCTGATGGCGAGCGGGCTGACGAAGCCCCACACCACAGGGTCCTCGAGCGCTACCAGGATCCGCGCGAGCGAGAGGCCGTGGACCTGCGAGATGCGCTCCCTGAGGTCGGCCGCCGCGGGGAACGCCAGGGAGCGCCGCCCGTCCGAGCGGAGGAAGAACCCGACCTCGGGACGGCTCAGGGCCAGCGATTCGACCACCGTCGCTACCGCGTTCGCCTCGG
>JAJNDJ010000313.1 GCA_021156345.1 Rubrobacteraceae bacterium
GGGCCGCCTGGAGGTCGGACTCGGCCTCCTCGGTGTCGGCGTCGAGGTCGAACTCGACGACCACGACGGAGAACCCCTGCGAGGAGGTGGACCGGACCGACTCTATCCCCTGCACCCCGTTTATGGCGTCCTCGACAGGCTGCGTGACCTGCTCGTCAACAAGGTCGGGTCCGGCGCCGGCCACGGAGGTGGAGATGGTGATGATCGGGAAGGAGATGTCGGGCAAGAGCTCCTGGTTGAGGCGCGTCGTCGCATAGACCCCGCTCCCGATGAGCAGGATCGCCGCCAGGATGACTACGGACTTGTTTCCGAGACTCCAACGGACGATCCTCTGCATCAGATCTTCTCCCCCACAGCGCCGCCGAAGCTCTGGGCCAAAAGCCTCAGGCCCTTGACGAAGGCCAGAGCCTCTCCGTCCGTCATCTTGCTCATGGCTTCGTTGAGCGGACGACGACGGTCCCCGATGATGCGCCTGGCTACCTCGCGCATGCCTGCCACGTAGTCAACGAGGACGACCCTCCGGTCCACTAGATCGTTGTGGCGGTCTACCATCCCATGCTCGGCTAGCTTGTCAACGAGCTGCGTCGCAGCCGGCGGCGAGACCCCAAGCTCCTCAGCGAGTTGCCCGACGGACCGCGGCCCACGCGCCAATGCTATCAAAACTTGAATGTGCCCCGGCGAGACCTGAACGTCCGTCGCCACCCCGCGGCGTGCGATCTCACCCATCTCTACGGGACTGGGCCGCTCGACCAGGCGCATCAAAGTCGGTAGCAACATCAAGGTCTCGTCAACAAGCCGCTCCCTGTCCATGTGGATTCTCCTACAAATTTAAGCTGCTTATATAATTTACTTGAATGCTATCCCAGGCTCTGGGTTTGTCAACGAGGAATCTGGCCGACGCTTTCGGTACGATCATTAGCGGGGGGTTAGCGCTCTACAACTGGCGGTTGGAGAGGGGTGGTGAGCAACTTCCGAACCGGCTTGGTGGTGAGGTGCGCTACTACCGGTGGAGGGGTGGGGAACTCGCGTACATGGTGGCGGGGGAGGGTGAGCCGCTGCTTCTGGTGCACGGCGTCTACGCCGGGGCGTCCTCCTACGAGTTCCGCAAGAACTTCGAAGCGTTGTCGAGGAACTTCAGGGTCTACGCCCTGGACCTCCTGGGGTGCGGTATGTCGGAGAGGCCTTCGCGGGGCTACGAGGCTGAAGACGTCGCGTTGCAGGTCGAGGACTTCGTGCGGGAGGAGATCGGGGACTCTGCCCACCTCGTAGCCAGCTCGCTATCTGCGGCGCTCGTCGTGCCGGCCTTCGTGCGGAGTCCGCGGCTCTTCCGGAAGGTTGTCCTGATCTGTCCGACGGGCTACGGGACCCTGGACCGTCCCTCAGGACGGCTTGGGGATGTGATCTACGGCCTCTTTCTCGCGCCGATCCTCGGGAATACGCTCTACCACGCCATCGTCTCCGAGTGGGGAATCCGCTACTACCTCGGGAGCATGGCCTACCACGATGCCGATCTCGTGACCGATGAGCTGGTCGAGGATTACTACAGTATAAGTCACCAGCCTGGGGCGAGGTACTTCCCTGCGGCCTTCGTCTCAGGCAAGCTCAACCTCGGGGTCGCCGACCTCTGGCCGCGGGTGCCGCACGGGACTCTTATCTGCTGGGGCCTCGAAGCGCGTACGGTCCCTGTCCGCGAAGCGCAGCGTTTCGTGGCGAACAACCCCCGTTGCGAACCACGGATCTTCAAGGATGCCGCCCTCCTGCCACACGACGAGCGCGCCCGGACCTTCAACGAAGAGGCCAAGACATTCTTGCTGAAAAAGTAGGGAAGGCTGAATCTGTGCCGCCTCAGTGTTTCACGGCGATACCATCGCGGGCGGCACGTCTCGTTCGCAGGAAAGAGAAGATGCCATCGACCACGAGCGAGAGACCCAACCACGCCCACCCGACACCGAACAGGACCCACAACACTGCTCCGAAGGAGCCAAAGTCCCGCGAAAAGGAGACCAGGCCGCACATAGACCCGAGGACGAAAGGCAGCAGGCCCCAGGTAGGCAATGCGCCATCGCGGGGGGAAGTAACGGCGAAGAGGATAGATCCCACGGCCAAAACGAGCAGACCGAGCCGGAAGGCGGTGTAAGCGGGCGCCGTCACGATAAAGATGTCGTCGATCCCGAGCCAATACAGGCCGATGTCGCCAGCGATGATCAAGACAAGCCCTACAACGGCCACGAAGAACCCCAGTTTCTCAAACAGGCCGGAACGCTCTGACTGCCGCAACTGCAGACCGACCAGGCCGAGGAGGATGAGCAGTGGGGCCGACCAGAACATCTTCCAGAAGACGTTTGGGGTGTGGAAAGCGAGACTTCTCTTATCTCTCCAGTACGATAGCATCGAGGCGTCCCGATCAATAATGGGGCAAGGGGCCGCCGGCGTCCTTGATTACGTAATCGTCGAACATTTTCTTCACCACGTCGGGGTTCGACGAGGCTATGTTCTTGTCCATCTTAGGGTCGTTCTCCAGGTCGAAGAGGTGGGGGTCTGCGCCGTTGTAGAGGCTGAACATGGCGTACTTATCGTCGCGGGCCCAGACGTGGTCGTGGTACCCGGCCGTAAAGTGTGGCCTGGCGCCCGGTTCCTTTCCATCCAGCATGACTGAGAGGTCCTGGCCCCCCATCTGCGGGTGAGGCTGCAGGCCCATCGCGCCTAGTATCGTTGGCGCCACATCGTGGGTGGAGGCGTAGTGGTCGCTAGTCTGGTCCGCGCCCTTGCCTCCTGGGTGCCTGATAAAGAAGATGGTATCTGTGAGTTCGGGGTAGAGCGCACCGGCGACCTTGCCGGCGTAACCGTGCTCCCCGAAAGCGTGTCCGTGATCCGATTGCACTATCAGCATGGTGTTGTCCAGGATCCCAAGCCCTTGCGCCTTGTCGAGGAAGTAGCCCAACCAGTGGTCTGTCATCGTTACCTCAGCGGAGTAGCGCGCGTGCATCCGCTCGAGCTGGCGCTCCGTGAGCCAGTCCGAGGGCCCACTGCTCGAGGTCACGGGCTCGGGGCCGTCGTAGCCGTCGCTGTAGAAGTCGATATATTTCTGCGGCGGGTCCCACGGCTCATGCGGGTCGTAGTTGTCG
>JAJNDJ010000314.1 GCA_021156345.1 Rubrobacteraceae bacterium
TATCTCGTCCAGGTTCTCGGTGTGCTGGGGGCTCTTGTCCCCCACGATCCTGCGCCCCGTGCGGGCCACCTCTTTGGAGAGGAAGTAGTCGACCGAGAGTCGCGAGAGATTCCTCAAGTCTTCGTCGTAGCCGTCCGACCACAGGTTCCACGGCAGTGCGTGCCAGGTCTTCAAGTCCCTGGAGAGAGCAAGGGCGCGAGTGAGGCTCGAGACGGGCCCGGTGTAGACGGGAATCTCCTCGTGGTCGTAGCCACGTCCGAAGAAGCTCCCCTCCTGGCCGCAGGCGATCTCGGGGTGGTCGCTCAGGCTATGCCGCAACCAGGAGGTCCCTGAGCGCATCTCTCCTGCTATGAAGAACACCGAGTCGTAGTCCCCCGCAGCGACGGTCTGCCCCCTGCGGGAGACGGAACGAGCCGCTGCGACTGTGGCGCGCGCAGCCCTCATGGCTTTCTCATTGGAGAGCACCACCCCGACCAACTGATCGAACCGCTCGTTCTTAAGCCGGTAGTCGCGCAGGCGCTCGACGACGCGTTCGAGGTTCATGGCGGAGAGTATAGAGGATCACACCCCTTTGCCGAGGATGCGGTGGAGCCTGGCGTGTAGTTTCGGGCTCAGGCGGGAGAGGGAAGGGACCTTGCACCCCAGATAGGCACCGAGCTGGGAGGCGAGGGCGTAGGTCGTCGCGTCGAGCAGGAGCTTCGGCCTCTTTTCAGACGCCGGTTCCTCGCGCCTGAGGAGGCGATAGACGTGGCTGGTCGCGTAGGGTATGCCGAGGATCAGGCGCGGCAGGTTCGGCACCAGGCGGGCCCCGAAGAGCTCGTCGAGGACGAGCTGGTCTACGTAGTGGCGCGCAGGAGCTCACGTTGTCGAAGGCGGCGACGCGGCGCCTGTGGGCCGGTGGCAGTGAAAGGTATTGCGCTGTGTCCCGGATCTCTTGCTCCCGCCTTTCGGTGTCCGCGACGGCAAGGTTGCCGACCAGCGCCCTGGTCATGACGCCGGCGTCGGGCCTGGGGACGTGGCGGCCGTAGACCGCGGCGATCCGGCCGTCATTTTGCAGGTTCTCGACCATGGCGACCGCGCCGTGCCTTGCGGCGAGCTCCGCGGTGCCGTCGGTCGAGCCCGAGTCGATGACTACGACCTCCCGCTCGAAAGCTCCTTCCTGCGCGTCTAGCTTGCGCAGCAACTCCCCGAAACACGGGCCAGCGTTGAAGGTGGGTATGACAACCGAGACCTTCTCAACCAATGTTACGGCGTTTTGCCGGAGTAATACTCATCGAGCAGGGGGGCCGTTATCCTCTCGACCTGCTTTATCTGCCTTGGGGTGAGATCCTCCTGCCAGCCTCCCGGCTTCGCCTTGCGGTAGAACTTGCCCCCGCCCTTCTTCTTCTCCGGGATGTTCTCCCAGGAGTGCTTCTCCACAGCCCGTGTCAGCTCATGTTCGTCCAAAGGGATACCGAGCGTGGAGTAGATGCGTCGCATGGTGCCCAAAGTGTCAGCCCTGAGGTCCTCGTAGCGGATCATGACTTTCGGACCCCTGTGGGCGTCGTAGGCCTTCTTGGCATTCCCCGCGTGTTGCATGTAGACATTCGCCCAGCGTCTGGTGAACGCGTCTGGGTTCTTGTCCGGCAGCGAATCGCGCTTCCATCCGCCTTTGTCCTTGCGCTCGTAGAGCCAGTTTCCCTTTCTGGCTCCGTCGAGCGTCGATGAGACCACGTCTCTCGGGTCCCGGATCAGGAGTATCATGCGGCTCTCGGGCAGGGCTTCCATGAGCAGAGGAGCCCCGACCGAGCCGTTCGGCTCCTTGACCACGAGGTAATGGTCGGGGCCGAGGCGGGGTCTTGCGTAGCGTGCGCCGTCGAGGACGAAGTTCCTTATGGAATGGATCCAACCCCTACGGGTCGCATCGGCCATGACGAAGTCGGGTCGGACCAGGTTCGCCTTCTCTGCCCTGCGGTGAAAGTTACCGAAGAGCTGGCCAACCATGGGCTCTTCCCAGACCAGATGCCGGCTCGGATCTCCCATCATGCTCCTGAGCCACGTGCTGCCGCTGCGTCCCGAGCCGAAGATCCAGACGATGTTCTCGGGCCTTACACCGCTAGCAGGTGCGCCATCGAACCTCCTCCGCAGCGAGGCTGCCCGCAGAGGGACCTCCCTGTACTTGCCGGCCAGCCAGCGGCGGCCGCTGCGCAGGGCGCCGGGCAAGCCCTCTTTCGCTCTCCTGATCCCTGCCCTCAACGCCACCCTACCAGCCGCCGTCCTTCTCGTAGCCGAGCCTGATCAAGAGCTCCCCGGCTTCCTCTTTGTAGACCTGCCTGTCGCGCTCGTCGAAAAGGTATTTCCAGTCACCCGCAACGCCTTTCCGATAGAAGGAGGAGGGGTCCTCCTGGCCCCGCTGGCGCCCCCTGGAGAGCTTCTCGAAGCTCGCCGAGCTCACGCTGGGCGGCTTTCCTCAGCGTCTTCTCGGCGAACATTCCCTCGCCACTCTTCGCGAGTTCCCTGGGACTCCTACGGTAGGCCTCGCTCTTTGCCAACTCCTCGAGCGAGAGCCTGTGCGTGCGGCCCCGCTTGGCGCGGTTACCCTGCTGATGTATGAAGGAGACCGCCTGGTCCCTGCCGTCCCTTATTATGTGGATCACCCTCGCTTCCGGGTAGATCTCGTAAATCTCCTCCACGAACTTCGGGCCCAGAAGGGGGGTCTTGTCTCCAACCACCTTCTTGCCGCTCCTGGAGAGCTCTTCCGTGAGGAAGTAGTCCGTGGCTAGCCTGACGAGATCCCTGATATGCTCGTCGGGATCTCCATCCCGGCTCCACACAGAGCGTTCGATCCAGAGCCTCAGGTACTCGGAGCCGAGCAGCGCG
>JAJNDJ010000066.1 GCA_021156345.1 Rubrobacteraceae bacterium
TGGTGATGGCCACCACTTGCGGTATGTTGCAGCTCGCCGCACAGGACTTGGAATCCTCCTCGCCCAGCGAGGTACTCAGACGGGTCAATGAGGCGTTGTCACCTCGCATCCCCTCCAACATGTTTGTCACCTGCTTCTACGCCATCCTCGATCCCAAGAGCGGTAGTCTCACTTACGCCAACGCAGGACACGACATCCCTTACCTATACCGTAACGGTGACGCCGAGGAGCTGAGGGCTAGGGGGATGCCCCTTGGTCTCATGCCGGGGATGGGCTATGAGGAGAAGGAGACCATCCTGCAAGCAGGCGAGACAGCCCTCCTCTACAGCGACGGGCTGGTAGAGGCCGGCCCTAAGGGTGAGATGTTCGGCTTCCCACGACTTCGTGCTCGCGTCGCCAAGCACGCTGAGGAGAGTTCGCTAGGGCAGTTTCTCTTGGAGGAGCTCTACTCCTTCGTAGGGGAGAGCTGGGAGCAGGAGGACGACATCACCCTCCTTACGCTCAAGCGTTCCGCATACATAAGCTGAACTTCAGAGAACACCCCTTCGTCTATGAGGTTCGGTGAATAAGGCGGAGGTGAGGGAGGGGAGGTAGAGGATCGAGCTTGCGCTCGTCGCTGAGGATGAAGCTGGAGTGCTACAGGAGGACCGGGGCGATCTATTCTTCACTATTTCTGTAGAGAATAGATAGACCCCTCTATACCGGGCACTATCTACACTAGAGACGCACTAAGGACAACGGGAAGGACCCTTATGGCCAAGAAGAGCATAACCCAGGACCTTCACGGGACCAAGTGGAAGGTTCACCAGGACCTCGCGGATTCACCAGGCCTGAGGTTTGCCCAGGAGTACTTCTCCGGCTATGACTGGAGTCAGGTCGAGTGGGTGACCGTCAAGGTTGGTGCATGGGGTGGGCCTGGAACTATCTATGATGAGGAGTTTGGTGGGTGGACCTCTCCTGTTGCCGGTAGGTATCACCAGCTTCGCTCGACCCACACCCGCGGTGGACTCTACCGTCTTAACTGTAGGGTGAACACACGACTGGGGTGGCCTGCAAACAAACGTACCCGTGTGTCTCCCCTCTACCGGAATAAGGATGGCTCATGGCCCGATGTACCCGAGGGTCATGAGAGTGGGGCGTGGCTCATCGACCCCAAGACGGGACAGGAGTGGAAGCGACTCTATAGGTTGCTGTCCTTAAGAGACCAGGATGAAGCTCTCGTGTGGATCATCGCCCATGAAGCCTTCCACTACCTCAGGAGGACCAGGCAGATAGATGGTAAGAACGTAGAGATAGAGGCAGACCGCTACGCCGAGGGAGTACTCCGTGCCTTCCAGGTGCTGGAGGAGTACCCTGGATAGCGCGGACCAGCTTCGCTACCGAAGAGCACGGAGCATAGGAGGAATGGGACCGCAAGGCCCGAAGGATGTGACCAGGGACATAGCGCGCGACCTCACGGCACTGGTCGGGGAGATCGCGGCGTTGAAGGGGGACGCTACCCAGTGGCTCGAAGGCCCCGAGTACGCCACCCTCAAGCACCGTCTGGAGTACGCCCACGCCGCGGTCGAGGCAGCGCTGATCGAGGCCAGGCGCAGGGTGAGGATGAACGAGGGGCGGGAGTGTTGAGGTGTCAGCCCCGGTCCGATGCCCCAGGCGCTCAGGAGGGCGCACAGAGGCCGTGGTGGCGTAGGGCGTTAGACAGCTTAGCTGACAGCTTGATGTGCTAATTTGCCGCTTGTGTCGTGTAGAAAAGAAGCTTGTTAACCGGCCTTTGGCATACTTAGTCGCCGTGTGAAGGCAGCGCTCTCCCGCTGAGCTAATCGCCCCTGAAGCGGTGAATATACTATTACCTGGGGCTTCTGTTAAGCTCTTCCTCAGAACGATGGTGGCCTTCGGATATAATGCCCGCTTCGGCGGCAGACAGGGGACGGGAGATGCTTATGGCTGAAAGAAGTGGGGCCGGGGCGGCGCAGGATCTCGACCGCGTGCTTGCTGATCTCAGGGCGCTCTCGGAGGACATCGACTCGTGCGCCGTACTCTCTGGTGAGCGGGATCTCCTCTCCTCAACGCACGAACCTGGGGTGGATAGGGAGCGGGTCGGCGCGATGCTTTCCGCGCTCGTGTACCTCTCGGAGCGGGTTGCGAATGAGAGTGGAAAGGGCCACATCTCCCAGCTGCGAATAGATACCGGTGAGGGACACTTGCTCGTGGTGCGGCTCGATGGGGGCGGCGTACTGGCGGCCACGACGGACCAGGAAGCAAGGGTCGGCCTCGTACTCTACGATATGCGAAACGCCCGCGGCGAGGTGGAGAAGGCCATCGCAGAGGGGAGCGACCAATGAAGAAACTCCTGAGACGCCTGTTCCTGCTCGGTGCGCTCGCCGGCGCCGCTTACGCCGCGCGGAGCTATCTGCAGGGGCAAACGCCAGGTAAGGAGACCGTCCAGATCGTCTTCGACGACGGCTCGACGCGCTCGCTGGCCTCCAACACCACGGAGGGACGGGAGTTCACCGACATAGCACGCAAGCTCGTCGAGGCTGGCCTCTAATTTTGCTAACGGAAGCGTCGGATCGTACGCGCAGACTGCGCACAGCTCACAGCCTCCCACAGTACGACGCCGTCCCAAGCGACTCGCGAAGGGCAGCGTGGTGTGCGTCGCGGAAGCAAGCTGCCCGATTCTCCGCCCGCACACAATTTCGAAAAATCTGCGTCAAGTTCCACAGATACAAGCATACATCGCTTCATTTCTTAGTAGTGATGTGCTACGAACTTCGCCTTGATCCGAATTCCGCGAGGTTCGCTGTTAAGGATGCTTTGTTCCGTCGGGCATAGTGGCACCTTCGAGGGAGTAGGTTTGGTCTAGTTGCCCAACGCTGAGTTCCTTAACGTTGCGCAGGTCGGCCCCGCTCAGGTCGGCCATGCTCAGCTCTGTACTGCCTACGTAGGCCTCGCTCAGGTTAGCCGAGATTAGATCCGCCCAATGCAGGTTGGCCTCTCGCAGGTTAGCTCCTCTGAAGTCTGCCCCACTGAGGTCTGCCCCTTCCATGTTGGCTCTGCTCAGGTCTGCCCCTCTCAAGTCTGCCCCTCTGAGGTTGGCCCCCCTGAGGTTGGCTGCGCGAAGGTCGGCTCCAAGCAGATCGACAACCGAGCGGTCCTTGATGATCAGGCCCGTCTCATACAAGAACTGCAAAACGCGCGCTTTACCTTCGCCATCCAACCTTGGCAGCACCGTGTGCGTGCGCCCTTTGGCCAGAATGCTCACCTCCTCGCCACCTCTAGAGTGGCGCAACGGCCTATCTTTGTCGTTCAACAGTCGAACCATCTGATCGAAGTACGCTGGCAGCGCATGCTGTTGGGCGCGCTGCACTTGGAGTTCTCGTTGCTGCCGTAGGTTCCTACGTGAGAGGTAGAGAACCCCAACCACACCGGCGCCGATAAGCAACCAACTCCCGCCGGCCACGACGATGACAAAGGATTGAAGGAGGTACTTCCTTTCCGTAGCGGTTTGGGGATCGATGTATATGCCCAACACGTTCCACAACGCGACGCCGAGTAGGGCGACCACGGTTAATACCAAGAGTATAGCTACGCTTATCAAGATGATCCTCATCAGCCGCAGCAATTGGTCCCGTCCTCGGTCGGCGCTAGCCGGGTACCGACTGGCGCGTGAACGATTGTTGGCCGGGTTTGTGTTCCCGATCCACTTTGTACTACTTTGCCCTACCAGGAGAAGTATGGAGTATCGCACAGGCAAGATCGAGTACACGCTGTCGTTTTTCTGATGTAATTGGCTATGAGCTTGAACACGAGACCGAGATCGCCGCCACCGTCGATCTGGCGCGTGAGGATTGGCCACTATGGAGGCTCGTGGCATGACGGACCGCCGCAAAGAGCGCGACCGCGCGCGGAGGAAGAGGAGGAAGGCCAGGGAGGCCGACGAACGCCGCCGAAAAAAGAGAAACCAAGAGAGAAAGCGCCGCTCCGACGATCTGATGGAAGCGTGGCGACGCAACCACCCGAGCGAGCAGTAGGCTGTTCTTTTGGCCTCAACCTCACCAGGTGCACGGAACCGCAGCGAAGAGGGCACGAACAGGGCGAGTCATGCTGGCCATTATGACGTACCCAGCCTGTTCGAGGTTGCGTCAGGCTTTCAGAGGAATGAACTCATGCTCCGGCCCTCGACGGGAAAGGAGCGATGATGCGGGCAAAGCTACTGGCAGCTACGGTTGCGATGGCGATACTCATGGTGGGATGTGGCGAAGAGGGTGCTGGCCAAGGAAGCAGCCCCGAGAGCGAGGCTGAACCTGGGCCAAGCCAGGCCAAACAGGCACAACCAAAGAAGCCAGAGACAGTGAAGGGCGAGGTAACTAGGAAGCCTTCCAAAGAGCAACAGAAGTCCGAGCCGAAGCCCGAGCCTGCATCGAGGAATATACCTGGGCTCACTCCACAGGATGTTTACCTCAACCTGGAAAATAGGGGCTTCAAGTGCAGCGAGCCGGAACTGATGGGGCCTGACAACGAGGTGCGGTGGACTTGCGAAAAGCAAGAGGCCAACGGTGAGTATTTGGTTGAAATCAACTCATCAGACGCTAACAGCGTACGCCTCGTAGAAGTATGGGTTATCTCTGATGACCCTGCCCGCGCCGACGCACTGGCGCAGGATTTCTTAGGCTACGTTGCCACAGTCCCCTCCGAGGGAGCGCAGCCCGAAGAGGCTAAGGCGTGGGTCGAGCAGAATGTCGGCAGCAAGGCATCAGCGGAGTTTGGTGGTGTGTCGTATACGCTGGGTGGCAGGGCGGACAGGCGCTTCCTGAGACTCGAGAAGCCAGAGGGGTAGGGAGCAAGTCTCCGCCCAGGTACAATCCGTTTACTAAGGGCCGGATCTACGGCCGCGGTGGGACAGACCAGATAATTGCCGATTTCTACCAGATCCGCTTGAATAGCGCCCCATTAACCTCCAGCTGTGACCAACACGCTCCTGCGAGAACACGCGCCTAAGTCGTATCGTAGGGGGTCTCGGAGGCATACGGAGGTCTTTAGCAGGTTGGAAGCCCGATCGAAGCAAGGCTCTAGGCGAGTGCGATCTCGGGCGGAAGCCCGCGAGCCTCGAGGATGCGGCCGATGGCCAGCCCTATCTGGGAGTTGGGGGTCGAGGCGCCTGCTGTGAGGCCTATGCGCACAGGACCTTCGGGAAGCCAGCCACTTTCCACTACCTCTTCCCTGCTGTCCAGCGGCGTTCCTGCTGGTTTGTGGCGGATCGTGTCACCCTCTATGCAATCGCCGCTCGCTACGTGGTAGCTGTGCGGGACTCGCTCGTCAGCGATGATCGCCAGGTT
Source organism: Rubrobacteraceae bacterium (assembly GCA_021156345.1). The sequence goes on from JAJNDJ010000066.1 coordinate 5,337, forward strand.
GTTCGTGTTCGAGGAATTGTAGCCTCCAATAACGACCATAAGGTCTAGAGGACTCTCCAGTAGCCCGAAGAGGGCGTCCTGCCTATCCTGGGTCGCCGAGCAGATGGTGTCGAATAGCTCGAAGTGCTCCTCGATGTTCTCCGCCCCGTAGCGCTCAGCCATCGCCTTCCTGAGCTCCTCGCCTACGGCCATCGTCTCGCTCATAAGCATCGTAGTCTGGTTGGCGACGCCGACACGCTGCAGGTCCTCTTCGGGATCGAAGCCGGGACACATGCCGTGCGCGAGCCTCTGCGTTAGCTCTTCAGCGCCCATCCTGCCAAGGATGAAGTCCGTTACGTAGCCCGTCTCCTTCAAGTTGCGCAGGATCAGGTATTTCCCGTTGCCGCCGTCCTGCAAAGTCTGCGAGGCGGTTGCCTTGGTCTCCTCGTGGTAGTACTTGCCGTGGATGATGCTGGTGAAACCGCGCCTGGCGTAGCGTGTAACGCGCTTCCATACCGAGAGGACCGACCCGCAGGTCGTGTCGACCACGACGCACTCCCTCTGCTTTAGCTTCTCGACCCAATCTATTGGTGCGCCGAACGCGGGCAGGAGCACCACGTCCTCTGGGGAGAGTTCATCGAAAGCCTCCTCAGGGGGGCCCTCGAAGCCGGTGGAGAGGAACTCTATACCCATCTCGCGCAGGCGGTCGTTCATGGAGGCGTTGTGGATCATGTCCCCTGTGATGAAGATGCGCCTG
>JAJNDJ010000315.1 GCA_021156345.1 Rubrobacteraceae bacterium
CCCGATCTACCAGGGCGTACTGCAAGGCGAGGGCGACGCCGGCGTAGGCTTTACCACCGACAGCCAGCTCGCCTCCGACGAGCTGGTGGTGATGGAGGACCAGAAGAACATCTGGCCCTTCTACTACCCCGCGCCCGTTGTCAGGAGCAATGTCCTCGAGGAGAACCCTAAGATGGAAGAGGTTCTCAACTCGGTATCCGAGTCCCTGGACGCCGAGACCATGCGGCAGCTCAACGCCCAGGTGGACATCGAGCAGGAGGACCCCGAGGACGTCGCGGCGGCGTACCTCGAAGAGCAAGGCATCGTAAAGTAGGCGGCGGAAAAACATCACCGCGATCCGGAGCCGCCGCAATCTTACCGGCGGCTCCTCTCTTTCAGTTGTTAGCGGAGGCTCCCCTACTCGGCTACCAGAGTTTGTCATCGGCAGGGGTCATGCCGAACGCTCGCCGCTCCCGATGCGCGGGAACGGGGTGGTGGAGAAGATCACCTCTACCGGGACCTCGAAGTACTCTGCGATCTTCAGCGCGAGGTACAGGCTGGGGCTATATTCGTCACCAGCCGGCCCGCTGCATAGCCTTCTCGCGCCTCGCATCCACGGTGGAGCCCGACTCGCGCCGCGCCATCCGTCGCAGCACGATCGGCGCAAGGACGAGGCCGACGACTGCCCATACCCCCAGGACCCCGGCGGTCTCCAGATGACGCCAGGAATCGCCTATCTCCACGCTAGCAAGCGAGTCAGGGAGAAACGCCGAGCGCATCCCAAGCCCCATCCAGTAGATAGGAAACACCTGGCCTATCCACTGCAACCACAACGGGAAGGCGGTTATGGGATAGAAGATCCCCGAAATGGCGATGAGCCCCATCATCGGCACAAAGACGAAGCCGAGGCTGCTCGGGTTGGAGAATATAGAGCCGAGGACAGCGCCTATGGGCATCGTCGCCACCAGGCCGAGCAAAAGCACCCAGATCAGGGTGAACCAAGCGCCGGGGCTGCCAAGCCTCAGCCCGCCAAAGAGAAGCGCGCCTGGGATCAGGACGGTCGCTAGCGAGACCAGCGACATCCCGGAGATCTGGACGATCTTGCCAACGAGGTAGCCAAGCATCCCGTTGGGCGTCGCCTTGGCCCGGAGCAGGGTCCCATCCTCCCTTTCCATGAACAGGATCGTCGCCACCATTATCAGACCAGCGAATACGATCTGCATGCCGAACACGCTTGGTATGGTTGCAGCACTGAGAGAGAAGCCCGTGCCAGGAACCGTGTTTCCGCGCAGGAAGTACATGACGACGAGGAATATCGCAGGCAAAAAGATGTAGTTCCAGAGGTCCTGGAAGTTTGTGAAGGTCTGGCGCAACTCTATCCCGCCGCGCTGTACTCCACTCTGTATCGCGACCATCGTGGGGTTCATCGGATCGCCCCCTCGAACTCCCGCGCCGCCGACTCGCCCTGGCCCGACTCGAACCGTCGGACCAGAGACATGTACGCATCCTCGAGGCTAGCCCGCCGGATTTCCAGGTCCGAGATCCCATCGCCGTACTGCCCGAACAGGTCGTGGATGAACCGGGGAGCCTCGGGCGTCGAGTGCACGAAGCGCTGGCCGTCCCTGCTCCACTTTACTTCCGATTCGGTTGACATCCTGCGCGAGAGCGCGTCTGCGGAGCCTTCGGCAATGATCGTCCCGCCCGCAAGGATCAGGACGCGGTCGGCCAACTTCTCGGCCTCGTCCAGGTCGTGGGTTGTCAACAGTATCGTGGTGTCCTCCAGATCAGACAATCGATGCACGAGGTCGTGGAACTCGCGCCTTGCGTGGGGGTCGAACCCGGCGGTCGGCTCATCCAGGAACAGGAGTTCCGGCCTGCCGACGATTCCTATGCCTACCAAGGTGCGCGAGCAACTCCCGCACCCTCCACTTCCCGTGGTCGCGCCAGGACTGCAGGACCACCCCCAGCCGCGCCCGCCACCTCTCATCACCCTTCGCAGGATCCACCCCCAGCACCCTCACCTCCCCGGCCGAGCGCATCCTGAACCCCTCCAGGATCTCGATAGTAGTGGTCTTGCCAGCCCCATTGGGCCCGAGTAAAGCCAGTACCTCGCCCCGGCGCGCCGTGAACTCGACGCCCTTCAACACATCCACCGATCCGTAGCGCATCCACAGACCACGAACGTCGATTACAGCACCCTCACCTGCCTCCTCCGCATTGGAGCGTAGCCTCCCTAACTCGTTCATCATAGTATTTTGCCTTTCTATCTAGTCTATACTATGAAATGTAGTAATCGTACTACGCTCTGTAGGGCTTGCAAGATGTCGAACATCCCACCTGGCATGTAGAACGCTCGCGCCTGCGAAGAACCCTGAGGGGCCACTGTGTCGCTGGTCTGGCTTACCTACTGTTCCCGCTGGACTTTTCGCGTAGCCGGTGCAAGACTGAATCCCGATTTTACGGAAGGAGATCCCATGCCGGACACCACAGAAGCTCCTACCATCCGCGCGCCGCGAGGGAGGGATCTTACCTGCAAGGGCTGGCACCAGGAGGCAGCCCTCCGCATGCTCAAGGACTGGACAACGACGAGACGTTGCTGATCCAGTCAGGAAAGCCGGTGGCCGTCTTCAGGACACACCCCTGGGCCCCGCGGGTTCTGATCGCCAATTCCCTCCTCGTCCCGGAATGGGCCGACTGGAAGACGTTCAGGGAACTAGAGAGGGCCGGACTCACTATGTACGGTCAGATGACCGCGGGGTCGTGGATCTATATCGGCACCCAGGGCATCCTTCAGGGCACCTACGAGACGTTCGCCGCCGTCGCCGAACAACGCTTTGGGGGAACGCTGCGCGGCCGAGTCTGCCTAACTGCAGGCCTCGGCGGCATGGGCGGCGCCCAACCTCTGGCGATAACCATGAACGAGGGCGTTGCTCTGTGCGTCGAGGTCGATACCGACAGAATCGAGCGCCGCATCTCCCACCGCTACCTGGACGAGCGGATAGACGACCTCGACGGGGCCATAGAGCGCGCGGAGGAGGCGAAAAGGGCCGGAGAACCACTGTCCATAGGAGTCCTCGGCAATGCGGCGGAAGTGTTTCCTGCGCTCTTGGAGCGCGGCTACGTCCCCGACGTCGTTACGGATCAGACCTCCGCCCACGACCCGCTCGCGGGCTACATCCCCGCAGGCTACGAACTCGAAGCCGCATCCGAACTGCGCGAGATCGACCCGGAGCGCTACATCTCGGAAGCCCGCGCCTCGATGGCCAGCCACTGCGCGGCCATGGTAGGTTTCGAGGGACAGGGAGCCGAGGTCTTCGACTACGGTAACTCCCTGCGCGGGGAAGCCAGGCTCGGCGGCTTCGAGCGTGCTTACAGCTATCCAGGGTTCGTGCCAGCGTACATCAGGCCGCTCTTCTGCGAGGGCAAGGGGCCTTTCCGGTGGGCCGCGCTCTCGGGTGAGGAGTCTGACATAGCGGCGACGGACGATGCGATCCTGGAGCTGTTCCCCGAGAACGAACGTCTAGCGCGTTGGATCTCGGAGGCCAGCCAGAAGGTCCATTTCCAGGGCCTCCCCGCGCGCATCTGCTGGCTCGGGGCAGGCGAACGGCACAGGGCGGGCCTCCGCTTCAACGAGCTGGTGGCCGACGGCACCATCTCTGCTCCCATAGTCATAGGGCGGGACCATCTGGACACGGGCAGCGTCGCCTCACCCTACCGCGAGACCGAGGCGATGAAGGACGGTTCCGACGCCATCGCAGACTGGCCGATTCTGAACGCCATGCTGAGCGTCGCCGGCGGGGCTAGCTGGGTCGCGGTCCACCACGGCGGAGGAGTGGGGATAGGACGCTCCATCCACGCCGGCGCCCAGGTCCTCGCTGACGGCACGGAAGACGGCGCAACCCGCCTGCAGCGCGTGCTGTTCAACGACCCGGG
>JAJNDJ010000067.1 GCA_021156345.1 Rubrobacteraceae bacterium
CGGTGGCGTTCGTAGTGAACACGTCTGTGGCGGAGCTCTGGATCCGGGCCACCCGCAGGAGCGGCGCCCCAACAGCACGCAAGGTGAAAGCCGCATGAAGGAGAGCTGACGCTGATGGTGGCCGCAGGAACGCACATCGAGGCCAACGGACTTCGGATCTATTACGAAGTCCACGGCGAGGGCGAACCGTTGTTGCTCGTTCACGGCGGTACCGCTACCTCCCAGTCTTGGGCATCGCACCTGCCGGCCTTCACCGAACGATATCCTGTTCAATGCCATCGGCATGGAGGACGTTCAGGGGACGCCGCTGCATGAGATGTCGCTCGAGGATTTCACCCGCCCGATCGCAATCGCCACGAGGACGCAGTTTCTGACTGCACGGGCGGTGGCGCGGCGCATGATCGGACAGAACTCGGGCGTAATCCTGACGATCACCGCAGGGCCCGCCCGCAGAGCCCTGCCCAACGTCGGCGGCTTCGACACGGCCTGCGCGGCGATCGAAGGTCTGTGGCGAACGTTTGCGGCGGAACTCGGATCATATGGTATCCGGCTCGTCGTTGTAGGGTCGGCCGGATCGCCGGATACGCCGGATGTACAGGAGACGCTCAAGCTTCATGCTGGGGCAACAGACAGATCACTTGAGGAAGTGTTGGCTGATTCGGGCAGTGAGACCTTGCTGGGTCGGTTGCCGAGGGTGGCCGAGGTGGCGAATGTAGCGACCCTCATGGCTTCGGATGACGCCAGCGCGATGACTGGAATCATCGCCAACGTTACCTGCGGCTATATCGTCGACTAGCGGTCCCGAAATCCGATCGCCCCGACAGGAGACAAAGAAGACTGATGAATACCAATGATCACCAAGGCAGCGAGAGCGTGATTGCCGGCGAAGCACCTAGGGCCGGACGGAGGGGGTGGATCGGACTCGCCGTGATCGCCCTGCCTTGCCTGCTCTACTCCATGGACCTGACCGTACTGGAGCTGGCGGTGCCGAAGCTCAGCGCGGATCTAAAGCCCACAAGCTCCCAGCTGCTGTGGATCTTGGACATCTACGGCTTCCTGTTAGCCGGGTTCCTGATCACGATGGGGACGCTCGGTGACCGGATCGGTCGCAGGCGGCTGCTGCTAATCGGCGCGGCCGCCTTCGGCGCAGCCTCGGTGCTCGCCGCGTTCTCCACGAGCTCAGAGATGCTGATCGCAACCCGCGCCCTGCTCGGTATCGCCGGGGCTACGCTGGCGCCTTCGACCCTGGCGCTGATCCGCAACATGTTCCTCGACCCGGCTCAGCGCACCTTCGCCATCGGGGTGTGGGCTACCAGCTTCTCGGCCGGCGCCGCGATCGGCCCGCTTGCTGGCGGGGTGCTCTTGGAGTTCTTCTGGTGGGGCTCGGTGTTCCTGCTAGCCGTGCCGGTGATGGTGTTTCTGCTCATGCTGGGACCAGTGCTGTTGCCTGAGTCTCGCGATACCGAGGCGGGCCGAGTGGACCTGCTCAGCGCGGCCCTGTCGCTGATCAGCGTGCTGGCGGTGATCTACGGTCTCAAGCAGATCGCCCAGGAGGGCATGGGATGGCCGCCGCTGCTCTACATTCTGGTCGGCGTTGTCCTCGGCGCAGTCTTCGTGCGCAGGCAACGCAGATTGGCGGAGCCGCTTATCGATCTTCGGCTCTTCCGGGCGCCTGCCTTCAACGCGTCGCTGGCAACGTTCGCGCTCAGCATCTTCGTGATAGCCGGTATTTTTCTCTTCATCGCGCAGTATTTGCAGCTGGTGTTTAGGCTCTCGCCTTTGGTGGCTGGCTTGTGGACGGTCCCCTCCTCCATCGGGCTCATCGCCGGTTCCATGCTCGCCCCGCTGGTCGTGCGCTGGGTTCGTCCGGCGTTCGTGATGGCTGGCGGCCTGGTGCTCTCTGCCGTCGGTTTCGGGATGCTCACCCAGGTTGACGCGGGTTCCGGACTCACGATCCTCGTGATCGGGTCCGTTGTCCTCTCCCTGGGCGTCGCCCCGGTGGGCACCCTGGCGACCGATATCGTCGTCGGAAGCGCCCCACCCGAGCGGGCCGGTGCGGCGTCGGGAATCTCCGAGACCAGCGCCGAGTTCGGCGGGGCTTTAGGGATCGCGATCCTCGGCAGCATCGGCACTGCCGTCTACCGCAGCGAAGTAGCCGACGCTTTCCCGGACGGGGCTCCGCCCGAGGCGGCAGAGGCCGCGCGCGACACTTTAGGCGGCGCCGTGAGCGTGGCACACCAGCTCCCTGGCCCGCTCGCTGCCGATCTTCTCGACGCTGCTCGCGAGGCGTTTACCCAGGGGCTGCAATTGGCCGCCGTAATGAGCGCCGCCATCGTGCTAGGCATGGCCATCCTCACCGCGGTCTTGCTGAGACACGTTCGCCCGGGCTCTGAGCCCGAAGTGCCGTCGGTCTGTCTAGGTCGGTAGGCTCGTCTTCAGCTGACAAGCATACCGCTCGTACAATGCCGAGTAGCTGTCGCGGCTGAACCGGATCGTCGCGCTGACCTCGCCATCACGTGCCACGGTCGCCTTCGATGGCGACGCCCTTCATTGGCCAAGGCTGTGCTCGCCCTTGAGTACTATCACCTTGGCCAGCGCCGTGACTAACACAAGCGTGTGAATCTCTACCCCCTTAATACCACCTTTGGGAGATCCCTCTACCCCCGGTCTCGCAGTATCCTCCTAACCAAAGGCCTTCGGCGCCGGGGACGCTAACTCACCTCGGCGCTCGGAGAGACAGAGCGAATGAGGAGCACGATGATGGTCTGCGTAGGAGTAGAGATTCGCCAGGGCGTTCCCACGCGTGGGGTGCGGATCGGCGCCCCCTCCAGGGCGTGCTTACCGGAGTGGTGCCCATGCGCGGTTAGTTCACTCCGGGCAACCTGCTCAAGATCATCGGCGTTCGTGGCATGTCGAAGATCCTGCTGAACAAGTTCCGCGTCCCCCACCCGCGCGCAGCGCCGCATCGAGAGCGGGTGGCGCAGGCTTGGTCCCCTTTCGTCCAGCTTTTCGACTCTAGCGGACACTAGCAAGGAGGAGTTACAAGGTGGATTCGACCTCGCTACAGTGGTGCCGCACGATGGTCCTTGCGAGGAGCACGCTGGGGTGATGGTGTTGTGGAACGCAACTTGTGCGCGACTCGCCCTCTCGGGCACCGGGGCTGGATCGCTCATGGCAATCCTTCCTCGGGTGGCCCTTCGGCAGGTCCATGGTCGCACACCAAGTCCGAGAGAAAGCGCTGGGAGGCGGGTCGGGACGATCGGGTGTGCCGAGGGGTGAGCGGTTCGTGAACGAGAAGACGACCCCGCAGTACCTAAGGACGGAGGCTAGTGTGATGACGAAAACGCTCCTTGCCTGCGGAGTGATCGCCGGCCCCCTGTTCGTCGTTGTGTTCCTGGTGGAAGGCGCCACCCGCGCCTACTACGACCCGCTGCGTCATCCGGTCAGCTCGCTCGCCTTCGGCGACTCCGGCTGGACCCAGAGGGCTAACTTCCTCGTGACGGGCTTCTTGATTCTGGCTTTCGCCATCGGTCTGCGGCGTGCACTTCGACCCCTCGGAGGCCCAACCTGGGGACCGCTCTTGGTTGGGGCATGCGCGGTCGGGCTGCTCGGCGCGGGAATCTTCGTCGCCGATCCGATGAACGGCTATCCCCCTGGAACCCCTGACAAGCGCCTCGACTACAGCACGCACGGTGTCCTCCACGATCTGTTCTCGACCCCTTTCTTTCTGGGGCTGCCACTCGCCTGCTTCGTATTCAGCCGCTGGTCCGCCGCGTGGGGGAAGCGCGGATGGACGACCTACTCGGCCGTTACAGGTGTCGTCGTCGTGGGTGCGTTCATCCTCTCCAGCGCGGGCTTCGGACAGGCCGAAGGGCTGGTGAACGTAGCCGGGCTGTTCCAGCGCGTCACGCTCATTGTCGGCTTCGGCTGGCTTACTCTGCTCGCCGTCCGCTTTCTGAGGTCTCCTCCGTGAAGGTGAGCCACGTGTATCCCAAGCTTGTCGGACGCCCCGGGCGAGCAGTGCGACTGCCAGCCCCAGACGCTACGATCAGGAGGCGAAGAGTGTGGAAGGAAAGGCTCCTATGAAACCGCTCCGGGTAGACGAGAAAGCCGTGTCTGTAGGTGAATCCGAGGACCGCTCAGCGTGGCCACTGCGTGTCACGAGCACCGCCGGAGATCGGAGACTCAAGGAGGTGCGTATCACACTTCAAGATTCCCAGACGAAAGGCATCGATCTGTGCTCAATGCCACATCTAGGTGAACGCGAATGACAGGCTACGCGGTGCATTCGGCCTTCGTGCGGTGGGGCGCTCCGATCGTCCTCGTGGGAGGAGTGTTAAGCACAGTAGGGTTTCGGCTTGGGGTAGAACGCAATGTGCGCGCGACCTTCCGCCGTGTCGGCCAGCGAGACTACGAGAGCCTGCTAGAGCAGACTGCCCCTTCGGTACTGCACGTCTTCCCCGGTGACCACGCACTTGGCGGAACGCGCTACACCAGAGACTCCTTGCGGCGCTGGTTCGAGAGGCTTTTCCTGCTCTTTCCCGAGCTGCACTTCGAGGTCAAGGAAGTGGCGGTGAGGGGGCTACCGTGGGATGCAACGGTAATGGTGCAATGGGAGAATCGGGGAAGGGCATGTGACGGAAGGCCATACGCTAACCAGGGCACGCATGTCCTGCGTCTGCGGCGGGGGCGCGTGATCTACCTCCACGAGTATCTCGACAGCCAACAGGTGGCTGCGGTGTGCCTGAGGTTGGCAAGGCAGGGAGTAAGCGAGGCCGCCGCCGAGCCCATCACGGATCGGCGCAGGCCGTCTCCTCAAGCCCTTGAGGCCTTCGAAGAATGCCGACCTGGAAAGTGAGAAGTTAACGGCGTGAACAAACCGCAGGATAACGACCTAATGTGTGATGGAGACTATTGCCCGGCTGAGAGATCAGCACCAAGAGGGAAGAGCAACGACTACTTCACCGCTCCGCTGGGCTCGTTAAGCAGCGGACACTTGCTGTTCGTCTCTGGCGCGTCCAACGTCACCATCCACGCCGATCCTTCGATGGAGGATCTCTACCGCGCCAGCTTCGAGGGTCAGGTGCCGATCGTCAGGGTAAAAGCGGGCACCGTAAGCATTATGTACACTCGTTTCCCGCGCTTCGGTCAGCGCGACTTCTGGCTCGAGCGTCCAGCCGAGGTCGCGCTCAACACTTCTGTCACCTGGCACATCGAGGTCCGTGGTAGCATCTCGAGGCTCACCGCAGACCTGCACGAGCTCCGGCTCGGTTCGATCAACCTGGCCGGCGGTGCAAGCAGGATCGAGGTAAGGCTCCCCAGACCCTCAGGCACCGTCTCAGTCCACATTCTTGGGGGAGCCAGCAACGTTACCATCCACCGCCCCGATGGAGTCGCCGCGCGGGTCCATGCGGGAGGCGGCGCAACCCATCTAACCTTCGATGAGAAGCACTTTGGCGTAATCGGCGGTGACGTGAACCTGCGGGGCCCGGACTACGACGACGCGGCCAACAGATATTTCTTCGAGGTCATGGGCGGCGCCAACAACCTGATCATCGACGCCCGGTGACGCCACGGATCAGGAGGGCGCCTATGCGGGTTCGCTCTCCACACGACACGATGAAGTAGGTCTCGGCGCTCTACATGCTCGCGTTCGGTTTGATCACCGACGGCACACCAATCGCATGCAGGTCCTGTAACGGCAGGTTAAAATGGCCGCGTAATAGACGGCGCATTGGACCGCGTTTTGGACCCGCTCATCTCGACCAAGCTGCGCGTCCCGCAAGCGCGTCCCAAGCTGGTCGCGCGGCCTCGCCTGACCGAGCGCCTGAGCCCCGAATCGGGGCGCAGGCTGACCCTTATCACGGCCCCAGCGGGCTTTGGCAAGACCACCTTACTCGGTGAGTGGATGGCGGGTCGCTCGGACGAACGATCCGTCGCCTGGGTGTCCGTCGACGAAGCAGACAACGACCCGGCACGCTTTCTTTCCTACCTGGTGGCCGCGCTCAGGACGATCGAAGACGGATTCGGAGAGGGCATTCTCTCCTCGTTGCGTGCGCCAGGATCGCCTCCAGTGGAGGCATTGACTGGCGCCCTTATCAACGAACTCGCCGACATCCCGGCCAACTTGGCCATAGTTCTCGACGACTATCACCTCATCGACTCCGATCAGGTCCATGGGATCGTTACTTTCTTGCTAGAGCGGCTGCCTTCTAACGTGCACCTCGTCATCTCAAGCCGCATCGACCCGCCCCTACCGCTCGCACGCCTGCGTGCTAGAGGGCAGACAGCAGAGATTAACGCGGCCGATCTCTCCTTCACTCGAGAGGAAGCCGTGTCTTTCTTGAAGGACACGATGGGGCTGAACCTGTCTGACGAGGATGTCGCTGCGCTGGAAGAGCGCACCGAAGGCTGGATAGCTGGCCTGCAGCTAGCTGCGCTCTCGATGCGGGACCGCAAGGACATCTCTGGCTTCATCCAAGCCTTCTCGGGCAGTCACCGTGACGTCCTCGACTTTTTGACCGAAGAGGTCCTCGATCGGCAATCCGAGTGGATACGCTCGTTCCTGCTTGAAACTTCGATTCTCCAGCTCCTTACGGGAGAGGTATGCGACGCGGTTACGGCCCGGGAAGACGGGCAAGAGGTGCTGGAGGAACTCGAGCGGCAGAACCTATTTGTCGTCGCTTTAGACGACGAGCGTAGATGGTACCGCTACCACCACCTCTTTGCCGATGTCCTGCGCGGTCTCTTGGAGCAAGAACGCTCCAAAGATGTTAAGGAACTGCACCTCCGGGCAGCATCGTGGTACGAGCGCAACGGGTGGGTATCCGAAGCAGTCGAGCATGCGCTGGCCGCCGGAGACGCTGGGTGGGCTGCCCGGCTGGTGGAGTACAATGCCCAAGCGCTCTTCCAGCGCGGAGAGGGAGTGACGGTAGATCGGTGGCTGACGGCACTGCCCGCCGGGCTGGTCCGCTCCCGGCCACGGCTGTCCCTGGCTCAGGCGATTTTGGCGTTCATTACCGGCCGGGCGGACGAGGTCGAACCGCTGCTCACCGACGCCGAGCGTGCGCTCACCACCGTCGACCACGCAGACGAACCGCCGGTCGGCGAGTCGGTCAGGGGGCTGGCGAACGTCCACGGGTCGGTGGCGATGCTGCGTGCCGAGCTCGCCCGTCATCGCGGCGACGTCGAACACACGATCCAGTTCTCCCGACGGGCCCGCGCTCACTTGGGCGAGGGTGACCGGTATCTTCGCTTTTTCACTAGCTGGAACCTGGCGGTGGCGAAGCAGATGCAAGGCCGACTCGGGGAAGCCGAGGATGCGCTCGCTGAGCTCGCCGCCGACCCGTGGGCAAGCGGACGGCACCCTTACATCGCGGTGCGCACCTACTACGCCCTCGGGCAGGTGCAGCTCACTCAGGGTCGCCTGAGCGCTGCCCTGCAGACTTTCCGACAGGGGCTTGAGTGTGCCACCGAGGCTGGCCGCCGGGCGCTGCCAGCCGCGGGCGTGGCGCACGTGGGCGTAGCCGAGGTATTGTACGAGCGCAACGAGCTGGACGCCGCCCTCGATCAGGCGATGCGGGGCGTCGAGTTGTGCCGACAGATTGGCTATGCCCAGTGGCTAGTGACGAGCCTGAGTACTCAGGCCTGTATCCGGCAGGCACTAGGCGACCAGGCCGGCGCTCTAGAGGCGATCGGGGAGGCCGAGCGACTCGTGCCGAGCACGGTCGTCGATATTTTCTTCCCGGTGGCGGTGCAGCGAGCGCGGCTGCTGCTCGCCCAGGGCAAGGTTGAGGATGCCGCCCGATGGTGTACCGAGCGTGGGCTGGGTGTGGAGGATGAGCCGAGCTACCTTAGAGAGCGCGAGCACCTTGTCCTGGCGCGAGTGCTGCTCGCCCAGGGCAAGGTGGACCAGGCGCTGAGGTTGTTCAGGTGGCACCTCGAGGAGGCGCAGGCGCAACGGCGGAGGGGCAGTGAGATAGAGATCCTGATGCTCCAGGCGCTAGCCTTGTGGGAAAGAGACGCGAAAGAGCGGGCCG
>JAJNDJ010000068.1 GCA_021156345.1 Rubrobacteraceae bacterium
GTGGATCATCGTACGCCCCATGATACTGACCAACGGGCCGTGGACGAACGACTACCGCGTGGGGCTGGATCTGAAACCGGGCCGGCGCCCTTACATCTCTCGAGCAGACGTTGCCGACTTCTTGATGAAGCAGCTCACCGATGACACGTTCGTACACAGGGCGCCGGCCATCGGCTACTGACGCAGGGCGCAGGACCATTCGAACGATCCCGCCGCAGGGACATCCAAGGCAGAGGAAGGAGCTGGACTCCGCACCGTTCGTGTCATACAGTAATATCTAGACGGGAAAGGGGTGACGCCACTGGATACCCTCTCAGATAATTTCGTGCGGGCCGCCCGGTTGGACGATGTGCGCGCTGCCGGTCGCACCTCTGTCCGTGTTGCCGGCCACTCGCTCGCGCTCTTCTTCCATGGCGGTAGGGTGCATGCCCTGGATAATCGCTGTCCCCACATGGGATTCCCCTTGCACCGGGGGACCCTACAAGACGGCATCCTCACCTGCCACTGGCATCACGCCCGCTTCGACCTCGAGAGCGGTGGAACCTTCGACCAGTTTGCTGACGAGGCGCGCGTCTTTCCGGTGGAGATCAGAGACAACGAAGTATGGGTTGATCTCTCGCCGCGGGAGGACCGTCCGGCTTACCTGCGCCAACGCCTGAGAGATGGGTTGGAGCGCAACATCTCGTTGGTCGTGTCCAAGTCGGCCATCGGGCTGCTTGGCAGCGGGGAAGATCCCGCCGAACCTTTCCGCGTTGGGCTGGAGTTCGGCAGCAGATACCGGCGAGCGGGGTGGGGGCAAGGACTGACCATGCACGCCTGCATGATGAACCTCTTACCTCACCTGGCTCCCGAGGACCGGCCACGGGCCCTCTACCACGGGCTCTCCGCCGTCTCACGTGACTCTGCCGGGGAACCGCCACGCTTCTCCCTGCGTCCGCTGCCCACTGAGACGGTGGACCTGGCCACGCTCAAGGTCTGGTTCCGGCGGTTCGTCGAGGTGCGCGACTCAGAAGGGGCCGAGCGCTGCATCGTCTCTGCGGTGCGCACCGGGGCAGATCCCGCCCAGATGGCAGATCTGCTCCTCTCTGCCGCCACTGACCATCGCTACCTGGATAGCGGGCACGTCCTGGACTTCACCAACAAGGCGCTAGAAGCACTCGACATCGCCGGATGGTCGCATGCTGAGGTCGTCCTCTCCAGCCTGGCCGAAGGATATGTGGGTGCGAGGCGCATGGAGGAGTCGAACTCCTGGCGTAACCCCGTGGATCTGGTAGAGATACTCGAGGCCGCCTTCGAGCAGCTGCCGGCCGCACTCCAGTGCGGCCGGGATCGGCGTGGAAGGTGGGAGGGCCGTGAGGAACTCGCCACGGTGCTGCTGGGAGAGGGAGGGGGAGCCATCGCCGAGGCGCTACTCGAAGCGCTGCGGGAGGGCGGCACCGAAGAGGAGCTGGCCGGGGCGGTGGCTTACGCCGCTGCGCTGCGCATAGCGCGCTTCCCAACCACGAACGAGTTCGGCGACTGGGACACCTCCCTTCACACTTTCACCTTCTCCAACGCCGTCCAACAGGGGCTGCGGCGGGCCCCCTCTCCGGAGTTGCTGAGAGGGGTCTTCGACGCCGCGATGAGTGTCCACCTCGACCGCTTCCTCAACGTTCCGCCCTCACGTGTACCAGAGCACAACGGTTCGGAGGCGGCGCCAGATGAGTTGCTGGCAGATCTTTCAACGCTGCTCGATGAAAGGCAGAAGGTAGATGCAGCTGGGGCACTGGTCGCCAACTACCTCTACAGTGGGGGAGACTCTGACCGGCTCCTGGCAGTGATGGGTGGCCTGCTCCTCAGGGAGGACCGTAACTTTCATACGATACAGGCCATCGAAGCTGCCTTCAGGCAGTATGCCGGTTTGCGTGACTCCACAGCAGGCGCACATGTTCTGGTTGCTGCCGCGCGTTACCTGGCAGCCCACTCTCCCACCATGCGTTCCCAGGGACAGACCTACGATATCGCCCGTCGCCTCTCTCGGGGTGAGATCCTCTACGAAGAATGAGCAACGCAGCTCCCCGGAGTCGCTAACTTTCGTTCGATGAGCGTATCGACGATCAGGGCCCGGAAGAAGGGAGCAACGTCGGCAACTATGTGACGGGCCGAAAGGGAGCTCTAATCTTGCCCACTAAAGAGCCTTCGCCAGGACCCTTTGGCTCTCTGCAGGTCCTGTCGCAGCCTCCTCGCTTCTGCGTGCAGCCTATCTGCGCGTTCGCGTTCTCGACGGTGCCCCTCCCGCTCCTGCTCTAGCTCAGCCAAGAGCTGCTCCCTCACTTCTCTCTCGGTTCGCCTGGCACGGTCCAGGCGGCTCTTCAGGTGTCCCACCAGCCTGTGAAGATCACCCATCTCGTCTACGAGTTCCCGGAGCATCTCGGCAGATAGTCCTTGGGAGGCTTCAGCAGTGTCCTCAGGTGAGGACTCGGCGGATACCCGTTCGTCCGCGGCTTGCTTCGGGATCTTCCACCGACCGCTCTGCGGGTCTCGTTCTCCTTCTATCTCTCCGTTCTCGAGGCTCTTCAGGAGACTACGCTGGGGAACCTCGAGGATCTGCGCCGCCTCTGGGAGGGTGTAAAAGTCCCTTGTTGGCATCGTTCGTGCTCTATTCCCGAGTCTAGAGTAAAACCCGCCCTATCCCGCAATCATGCATACTAGCAGATCTGCTCGCTACTCGGCCCACTCTACCTTCGGCACCCCCGACCGGTCGAACTCGTCTATTCGCTCGCGCCCGAGCGACTCCAACTCTCGTAGGCATCGTTCGCTTTCACGGACTAGCTTCGCCACGTCGACGCCGAGGGTCACAGGTTCGAACTCTCTCAGGCGAGCGGCGCCGTTCCGCAAGAGTCCTGTAGCCCCGCGCCAGTTGCCGTTCTGGAGGTGGTAGAAACCCACGCCGACCTGGAGAATACCCTGATAGAGGAAACGGACACGTCCTGGCTCCTGCATCCAGGCCTCCTCGAGATGCTCGTGGCACTCATAGAACTGGCCCCTGTTGAACTCCTCTATGCCCTTGAGGGCGAGGTCGGGCAACGACCCCTCTGGCGCCTCTCCGGCCACACTTCCACTAGCCGCAGCCGCAGCCCCCGCCGCAGCAACCGCCACCGCCGGCCATCCTGGCGTCCATCATGGGGTTCGTCGAGAGGGCCGAGGCTCCCGGCGTTATGGAGGCGAAGTTGGAGATCACACGCCGCGACTGAGTCGATCCGCACTCAGGACACTCCGCCGGCTCGTCCGCGTCGCTCATGGGGCGCATCAAGTCGAAGCGATCCTCGCAGCCTGCGCACTTGTACTCGTAGAGAGCCATCCTATCCCACCTCTTCTCGGTTCACTGATCTCACATCACATCTATTGTACCGCCCCTCGCGCCCCGAGGGGAGTCCTGCCGAGGGGAGCGCCATCGGCGAGCACGATGAGCATAGAGTCGACGGAGCGATTCTGGATCTTACCCACCGTTAAGTTCCGTTAACTCTCCTGAAAGAGGGGCGGAATCGGTGACCCAGGATGGTAAGCTGCGCGTACATCAGGAAGCCGGTGCCCGCCTTTCAGGGGTAATGGGGAAAGGGAAAGGAGAAGCGTGGGCACCGGCTACTCTATTCATATCTCACATAGTGCTACTGTCAAGGCCGAATGCCACCGACTTTCTCACGGGCCCGTCATACGCGAGCACTTTGTCTGGCGCGGCCGCCGAACCCAGTTCCCGTTAGTCCTCTTTGCGCAACTGCGGTAAACTCGCCCCACGAGGCCAGATCGGGGCCGTAGCTCAGTCGGGAGAGCGCCGCCTTTGCACGGCGGAGGTCAGGGGTTCGAATCCCCTCGGCTCCACTCTAGAAAAAGCACGTATTTGCAGGTAAAACGTAAAACGACGATGAGTTCACTGCATGCTAGTGGGACCCTTGTGCAGCAACCGTGCAGCAACGCGGAGAGAGTCTGCGAAGGTAACTATCAACAGCTTCTGTGATCGCTGGTCAAGTGACCTTCTCAAGTGCGCTCTGGCCTCAGTAAAAACAGACTCAGTATCCATGGCTAAGCTTAGATGACTCTGGATCAGTTGCTCTGCTGTAACGGATCACCCCTTGATGTGGTACACGAAGGAACGACCGTCTTTTTCGACGCTGGCCCTCCCCAAGGCCACCAGGACGAGGAGCACACTCTGAGCGGAGTATTTCACCTGATTGCCATACGTGTAAGTAAGGCCGAAGCGGGCGGCCATGGGTCTAATTATTTCCGCCGCCTCGGATGCTGTGACGGACCGGCGGCGCAGCTTGTCACTAAGATAGCGTACTGCCTCTCCGACGACCCTGTGCGTGTGGTCTTGCCCGCTAGGACTGTACCCTACGACCCTGTAGGAGTCACCCCGTTGGTAAACCTCGTAGGGATTGCGTAAGTGTATTCGATCGAGCCTTCTCCACGCATCGTGCGTGCCCGTCTGTCGCTCCAACGCTCCTCCTTGGATTCAGTCTCGTACCACAACACGTCAAACGCTTGCGCGGCCGCCACCGAGCGAGACGTTCCCTTGCCGGCACCGCAATACGTAGCTTGCGGCTCCCGGATGTATTTCCGCTAGTGCACATTCAGGCGACCTGCTGGGGAATGGATAGATGCTCTTCGTGATCACAGCCGAAGACTTTGCAAACTCTCTCGGCGAGCTCGTAAGCGCCGAGCAACCGCTCGGGCTCAGCTACCTTGCGTTTGCCATGAATCCACTGCGGCTCTATTGCATTGAGCCACGGGCTCTTGGTGGGCAACAGACACGGCACTATCCGGACCCCATGGCCGCTGCCTTTGACACAGCGGTTGTGGGCGCTGATCCAGCCTCTCACCTCTCGGCTTTTATGCCAGCTTGCGTTGTCCCAGATAAGAAGCAGAGCCTCCTTACCCCTCTGTTGGAGGTTGTGGCAGCACCAAGAAAGAAACTGCGTGGTGTTATGGAGCTCACGGGTCGACCATCCACGAACCTCAACCAAGTCTCCTTAAGCTCCGGCAGATACAGCCCGTAGAAGGAGAGAGCCTTCGGGTCGGGATCGTCCTTTCTCGCCTCTTTTTCGAGCAGACGCGCCGGCTTTCCAGCATCAGCCCAGGAATGCATACTCGGCCTCTCAAAGCGGGAGAACCAGCTCCCGTCCTCGAAACCCAGAGCCCACTCGGGGCGGGCCTCGGCCAGACGGATCAGCCGATCTCGATCCCCTTTTTCCGGGCGTACTGTGGATCGGGGCTCTCGATCCAATGCTTTGCCCGCTGCCAGCCCTTGCCAAGGCGCGCCAAGGTAGCGCGGATGGTCTCTGCGCTCACCCTCTTCTCGGTTATCCCTTCCTCGAAACTTACCTGTGCTGCCATCTCCAAGGTCCACAAGGTGCTGTCTCTGGCGAACTCCCTGGGAGAGTGGTGTAAGAGCTCTTCGAGAGCTTCTGTTTGCTCTTTGGAGAAAGCAGTGTGGGTTTGCTTGGGGCGTGAGGAGCCCGCAACCAGGGCATCCACCCCGCGCCGGTTGAAGTCGTGGATAGCGTCGCGCACCGTCTGCGAAGCGCACCCAAGATTTTCGGCTATCTGGGGCGCGATCTCGCCACGGGCGCTCGCCAGGAGTAACAGTCGGTTCTCCAGCGTCTCCGGCGACACGCCTATGCTAGCCAGTATCCTGACGGCTATCCCGTCTTTGTTGCCCCCCTATTCCTGGCAGGACGTAC
>JAJNDJ010000069.1 GCA_021156345.1 Rubrobacteraceae bacterium
CTCAACTATCTTTTCGACGCGGAGAACGAGGAAATGGGGCTGGGGCGCCTTTTCCGGCGCGCGCTCGTCCCTGGCGGCGTCTTCGTCTTCGACGTGCTTGGTCCTGGGCAGGTGCCGTCAGGGACCAGGGAGAGGGGTTTCCGCGTGGCGCGTAAACCGGCATGAGGCAGCGAGAATAGGGAAGCGCCGAGCGGGTATATAGAGGGGTATGCCGGAGCTGCCAGAGGTCGAGACCATAAAAGAAGACCTGCGCCAGCTGGTCGCCGGCTCTGTGATAGAGCGGGCCAGGGTCATCGATTCCTCGCTTGTGGAGCAGCCTTCGGCGGAAGAGTTCGTAAGCCGGCTCGAAGGTGTCCGAATCACAGGAGCGCGGCGGCGGGCCAAGCACCTCATCGTGGAACTTGGCTCAGGGGACTCGCTGGTGTTCCAGCTCAAGATCGGGGGCCAGCTCCTGCTCGTGCCGCCCGTCGAGGAGCCTGAGACCGCGCTCATGCTCGTCCTGGATCTCGACGGTGAGAGGAGGCTCTTCCTGCGCGACGAGACGGGCTTCACGCGGGCGCGCCTGCTCGACGCGGACGGACTCCAGGAGCGGCTCTCCCCGCTGGGACCAGAGCCCCTAGAAGAAGAGTTCGACGCGGGATATCTGCAACGTGCCATCGGTTCGCGGAGGGCCCAGATAAAGCCCCTGCTCCTGGATCAGAAAGTCGTCTCCGGCATAGGGAACATCTACGCCGATGAAATCCTGTACGATGCGAGGCTGCATCCGAGGCGCAAGGCAAACACGCTTTCGGAGGGCGAATGGGAGGCGCTGCACGCGGCGACCCGGTCCAACCTGGCGGCCGGCGTAGAGCATCGGGGCACCACTGTGCGGCTCTACAAGGATGTATTGGACCGGCCGGGCGAGCATCAGAACTACCTGCGGGTCTTCGAGAAGCACGGGCGGCCGTGTCCGGGGTGTAGAGGAGAGGTGGTTCGGGAAAAGGTAAGTGGGAGACCGACGCACTTCTGTCCTGCTTGCCAGCCGGAGGATAGCCCCGGAGGAGGGGGAAGGTTAGAATCGTTGTGGTAGTAAACGTGAAAGGAGCCAAGGGTGGCTGATCAGTTCGACCTCGTGGTAATCGGCGGCGGGAACGGTGGATACATACCGGCGATCCGGGCCAGCCAGCTGGGAATGAGCGTAGCCCTCATCGAGAAGCGGGAGGGCGGGCATCTCGGAGGGACGTGCCTGAACTTGGGCTGCATCCCGACCAAAGCCTTGCTCCAGACGGCCCATCTATTGCACGACGCCAGAAACGGCGAAGAGTACGGGGTCAAGGTCGGCGAGGTGGAGTTCGACTACCCGCAGGCGGCCAAGCGTCGCGAACAGGTCGTCAGCCAGCTCAGACGCGGCGTGCAGGGCCTGATGAAGAAGAACAAGGTCACCGTTTACAACGGTGTAGGCAGCTTCGTCGAGCCCAAGAAGATAAAGGTAGAGACCGAAGACGGCGAGGAGGAGCTCGAAGCGAAGAACGTCCTGATCTCCACCGGCTCGGCAGTCAACACCCTGCCAGGCCTGGAGTTCGATCATGAGAAGATCATCTCCTCAGACGACATCGTCACCAACGACGAGGACTACCCTCAGTCCGTGATCATCCTCGGGTCGGGTGCTGTCGGCGTCGAGTTCGCGAGCATGTACAACGATTTCGGCACCGAGGTGACCATCGTCGAGATCCTGGACCGTCTCGTGCCGCTGGAGGACCCGGAGATCTCCGAGGCACTCAAGAAGGAGTTCGAGAACCGCGGCATAACAGTTCTCACCAGCACCAAAGCCGACCCGGAGAGCCTAGAGAAGACTGACAGTGGCATCAAGATCAAAGTGGCAGGCGCAGAATCAGGCGAACAGGAGGAGACGGAGGGCGAAGGCGGCTCCTACGGCGGCGAGGACCCGCCCACCGGTGAGGCCAGCGAATCTAGTGGCGACACCCTGGAGGCCGAGGCGTTGCTCGTCGCAGTCGGACGGAAGACCGTTATCGAGGACCTCAACCTCGACGCGACCGGCGTCGAGGTCGATGAGCGCGGCATCGTCCAGGTGGATGGGTACGGGCGGACCTCCGAGGACGGCGTGTACGCGGCGGGAGACGTAGTCGGGGGTTTCTGGCTCGCCCACGAGGCCGGACACGAGGGTATCATCGCCGTCGAGCACATGGCCGGCGAGGACCCGATGCCCAAGGACAGGAACCTCGTCCCGCGTGTAACCTTCTGCAGGCCCGAGGTGGCCTCTTTCGGGCTCACCAAGGCGGAGGCCGAGGAGGAAGGTTACGAGGTCAGGGAGACGAAGTTCCCCTTCAGGGCTATAGGCAAGGCGCTTATCGAAGGGGAGGTCAACGGGTTCTTCAAGGTCGTCGCCGACGAGGAGACAGATCTGATCCTCGGGATGCACGCCATAGGGCCGAAGGTCACGGATCTCATCACCGAGGGCGTCTTCGCCAAGCTCGTCGAGGGCACCCCAGAGGAGATCGGTATGACCATGCATCCCCACCCGAGCCTCTCTGAAGTCGTCGGGGAAGCCGCGATGGCCGCGGAGGGACACCCAATTCATATATAGGTTTCGGGCATCAGCCGTCAGGTGGGGCTTTGGGCCAACCAGCCACGTGGCGCCAACGTCGCTCCAGGCCTTCCCATTCCGCTCTGAGATAGGCGACACGGCACGGGTCTGCCTCCGTGCGATACCATAGGCGCAGAATGCGAAGTAGATAGGAGCGCTGTGGCCCGCAGACAGATCAAGCTGAAGGTATTGGACGATGGTACGAAGACCTTCGAGGTCCGACACCGTTGGGAAGACAGGCCCGTGCCCCCGCCGCCCGACGGAACACCGACGGAGTACCTGCCCTTCCGGCAGCAGGCGAGGGGAGTCCCTGGCGCGCACGGTCGTCCTGAATGGCTCAAGGCGCGCATCCCGGACGGCGAGGTCTACCGCGATATCAAGGAGACTATGCGCGGCCTGAACCTCCACACGGTCTGTGAGGAGGCCCGCTGCCCGAACATCGGCGAGTGTTGGAACAACCGCACTGCCACCTTCATGATCCTCGGCAATGTCTGTACCCGTTCCTGCGGCTTCTGCGCCGTGCTCACGGGCAAGCCAACCGAGCTAGATCTCGACGAGCCCTATCGCGTCGCCGACGCCGCAAAGAAGATGGGCCTTGAGCACGCTGTGATCACGAGCGTGAACCGCGACGAGCTCGCGGACGGCGGGGCCTCGATCTTCGCCGGGACGATACGTGCGATCAGGGAAGTAGTCCCAGGCTGCGCCGTCGAGGTCCTGACCCCCGATTTCAAGGGCGATCGCGAAGCGGTCAAGACCGTCATAGACGCCCGTCCTGACACCTTCAACCACAACATCGAGACGGTACCCCGCCTCTACTTCGCGGTCCGACCGCAGGCCAAGTACGGACGCTCCCTGGAGGTGCTGCGCTACGCCAAGGAGCTGAACCCTGACGGCCTGACCAAGAGCGGCTTTATGGTGGGGTTGGGCGAGGTCGAAGAAGAGATCCAAAGGACAATGCGCGATCTGCGCGATCACGAGGTAGACATCCTGACCATCGGCCAGTATCTCAGGCCCTCTGAGAACCACCTGCCGATGAGCCGCTACTACACGCCCAAAGAGTTCGCCGACCTCCGGAAGTACGGCTTCTCACTGGGATTCAAGCACGTCGAGAGCGGTCCGCTGGTCCGCAGCTCCTACCACGCCCACGAACAGACCTCAGACGCCAGAAAGAGCCCCGCGGCAGGCGTCGCGAGCGTCTAGAGCCCGGTCATGACCCTGGAGAAGCAGACCCCGGCCACGACTACCGTCGAGGTCCGGCGGCTGCCCGGATTGACGCCTTACGCGGAAGCCTGGGATCTCCAGAAGGATCTCGTGCGGCTCAGGAAGAACGAAGGGATCCCCGACACCTTTATCCTGTGCGAGCACCCGCCGGTCTACACGGTTGGAAGAGCGGCCAGGGACGCGGGGAACCTGGGCGCCGGAGAAGAGTACCTCAGGGCTCTGGGGGCCGAGGTTTTCTGGAGCGACAGGGGAGGGGATGCGACCTTCCACGGTCCTGGTCAGATAGTGGGGTACCCGATCCTGCGCCTCGAAATCCGTGACACCCATGCTTACCTCCGCGAACTCGAAGGGCTCCTCATCGGGGTGCTCGCAGACTACGGGCTCGAAGGCTGGCACCATCCTGACTACACGGGTGTATGGGTAGGGCAGAACAAGATCGCCGCCATCGGCGTGAAGTTCTCGTCTGGTTGGATCACCTCACACGGCTTCGCCCTGAATGTGAAGACAGACCTGAGCTGGTTCGACCGCATCACCCCCTGCGGTATAAAGGAGTTCGGCGTCACGAGCCT
This sequence comes from Rubrobacteraceae bacterium, assembly GCA_021156345.1. Next base: position 4,375 of record JAJNDJ010000069.1, read on the forward strand.
GAGCCGGGAACTCGACCACAACATCTCCCTCGCTGAAGTGGAAGACATGATCGTCGACCGCTTTCTCCAAACATTCAGGTAGTTTGGAGCGGCTGAAAATCAGCGCCCACCAGGCGGCCATCCGCCCCGATCCAACGCACGTTTCGCCGTAATCGAACGAAGAAGCCGACCGCTTATGCGCTGCCGATCAGAATACCCGAGGTGAAGACGAGCGCACCGCCGAGGATGACTTGCATCGCTGACATGAGGAAGCTCATGTCGAAGTAACGGTAGCGGATAAAGGAGATGGCGAGCAGCTCCAGACCAACCACCCCAAAAGCTACGTAGAGCGCCAGATTGACGTGCGGGATGAGGAAAGGCAAGGTATGCAGGATGCCGCCTACAAACGTGGCGAGGCCCGTGATCGCACCTCGTACGTGAGGGCTCCCGCGCCCGGTGAGCGACCCATCGTCAGAAAGGCCCTCCGAGAAGCCCATGCTGATACCAGCCCCCACCGCGGCCGCAAGCCCGACCAGAAACGTGATCCTCGGGTCCCTCGTCGCAAAAGCCGTCGCAAACAGCGGCGCCAACGTAGATACCGATCCATCCATCAAACCGACCAGGGCCGGTTGAACGACCCGTAACACGAAGTTCTTGCTGTGTCCCGAGACCGTCATCTCCCGGCCCCCAAGTCCCAAGCGCTCTAGCCAGGCCGCCAAATACTCTGCTCCCGAATACTCGATGTATAACCCACCCCAAGATTCTAACTATACTTAGCTATAAATCAAGAACGATTATTGTTATTGGTTAATGGGAATCATTTGCGATAGGGGAGATGTGGTCGGGTAAGCCCGCCTCATCCATCGCTTTCGCGGGTTTTTCAGCCCCGTGCGTAAGGCTCAGGTCCAAGGCACGACGAGTCGTCGGCCTCTCAGACTTTGGCAACCAAAAAGCTGACTGGCTGAATTGCTGACTGCCCTAGGCAGGCTGGTAGAGGTCGAGGTCCGCCTTCACGACCATCTCTTCGGTATCGCGGCGGAGGTGGAAGCCGAGCTTCTTCAAGATGCGTTGCATGGGGCGGTTATCGAAGAGTATCTCTGCGGTAATACGACTCAGACCCTCGGCGCGGGCGACCTCGAGGAGGCGACTCAGGAGCAGGGTGCCTATACCCAGGCGCTGGAAGCGGTCGCTGACGAGGATCGAGAACTCTGCCTCATCGGGGACGGCGCCGCGGCGGCTAAAGCGGGCTACGCCCATGATCTCACGTTCCCCTGTCTCTGGATCGGTGTATTTGGCGACCAGCGCCATCTCGCGGTCGTAGTCTATAAAGCAGATGCGTGTGCTCGTGGGCCGTGCGCTGGGTGAGGTTCATCATGTGGAAGTAGCGCATATAGACGCTTTGTTCCGAGAGGGTCTCGTGGAATCGCACCATCAGGGGCTCGTCTTCGGGTCGGATCGGGCGTATCGTCACCGGCGTGCCGTTGCGCAACTCTTCGTGGGAGACGTACTGTTTCGGGTAAGGACGGATCGCGGTTCGTGGGAGGTCTTCGTCCTTCGTCTCGGGGTCGTGCAGAACGATACGGGCGTCGAGGGCTATCAGGCGCTCCGGCGAGGCCAGGAGCGGGTTGAT
>JAJNDJ010000070.1 GCA_021156345.1 Rubrobacteraceae bacterium
GGTGCTCGCGCCGACGAAGTACATCCCCTGTACGGCCTTCGACACCATCGGAGGCCGGAAGTACCCAACCTGGAAGATGCCGTGCCCGATACCGAACGCAGCGCCCTCCTCCAAGTTGTACTCGTCTCGCCAGTCGAGCGGCGTCCTCACCTTCTCGTAGACGACGCGGTCCCGGTCGAGACCGCACCTCCTCTCCAGCAGGCCGTATACCTTCTCTCTGAAAGCGTCCCCGTCGCGGTCCCAGTCCACGTTCGGCCCCAGGTGCGGCACAGGGACGAGCACGAACAGGTTCTCCATTCCCTCAGGAGCCATGCGCGGCTCCGTCTTCGAAGGGACGACGGCGTAGAACGAGGGGTCTTGGGGTAGTGTGCGATCTCTGAAGATGGCCTCGAAGTTCTCCCTGTAGCGCCCGGAAAGGTAGAAGTTGTGGTGCACCATGTTACCGAGCTTCCCATCGACGCCCAGATATAGCATGAACGCCGAGGCCGTATACTCGAGCTTCTCGCGTCTCCTCAGCCTGAAGTCTTTGTCCGCCGATCCGGCGAGGAGCTCGCGGTAGGCGTAAGGCAGGTCTGCGTTGGCGAGAACGGCATCGGCCTCTCTCTCGCTTCCTTCGACCACGACGCCGCGCGCCCGGCCCTTGGTTACGACGACACGCTGGACCTGGCTGTTCAGATGGAACCTTACGCCAAGCTCGGTCGCAAGCCTCTCCATCGCCTTGACGAGAGAATACATTCCGCCTTCGGGGAACCAGAGGCCGTCCTCGGCGAGCTCCGTGTAGGGGAGGAGCGAGTAGACCGCTGGCGCCTCGAAAGGGGAGAGGCCGAGGTACATCGTCTGCAAAGAGAAAGCCTGCCTGAGCTTCTCGGTTCGGAAGAACTTCGAGACCTGACGGTAGTAATTGTTGAGTGCCCTGGTCTTCAGGAGGAGGCGAAGGTTGCGCAGCCCGAAGAAGTCCCTTGCGCTGTCGAAGTCGCGTTCCACGAACTCGCTGCGGCCCAGGCGATACTTGTTGCAGGCGTCTTCGAGGAAGCGGTAGAAGCGCGGGGTGACGCCAGGCTCTATGCGTTCCAGCTCGTCTATCAGCTCGGGGAGAGTACGGCGGATGGTCAGGGTGTCGCCCTCACCGAACGTTACGCGGTAGTCGGCGTCGAGCGGTATGAGCCTGACGTAGTCGTCCAGGTCGCGCCCGGCGGAGCGGAAGAGCTCGCGATAGGTATCGGTCATCAAGAGGAGTGATGGGCCCGTATCGAAGACGAACCCTTCGGCCTCCACTCTTCCCACGCGTCCGCCGACCTGGGCGTTCTTCTCGAAGACTTCGACCTCGAAGCCCATAGCGGCCAGCCGGATCGCCGCCGCCAGGCCGCCCATCCCGGCCCCGACGACCGCCACCCGCTTGTTCGGCCTGGCCGATGACGCCGCCAGAGCGTCCACCTTCCTTTTTCCGAGAGTACGTCGAGAGTATACGTTGCAGATGCTAACAGCGTTCACCGCGCGTCCGGGTAAAGGAGCTTACAACAGGACTGGATCCCTCGGAGCCGTGTAGTTGAGGCTTTCGTGTGGCTGGAGCGGGCGTTATATTTGCAAGACGGAGGGTAGGGAGCGTTGGGAGTCATGGCGGGTGGAAAGGGCGTGCGGAGAGGATGGCTGGCACTCGCCGTGCTCCTGTTCGGTAGTATTCTTGCCGCGGGAAGGCTGGTGCCCGCCGTCCGCTGGTTCTTCAGGCAGAGGGCCGATAGGGTCGTCGAGGAGGTGGGCCGCAGGGGCATCGAGCTGCCGTCCTTCAAGCTGACCCGGCGCGGGGCTTTGATCTACCGCCTTACCCACGACCCCGAGCTTCTCCGGACCGCCGAGGTCTACGCCCGTGAGCAGGGTATCTCCATGGCTGTCGCCATGGCCAGGGTCGAGCGTTACGCCCGCGAGATCGTACCTTCGTTCAACGCTTTCCTATACTTCCGAATCGGCATTCCTCTGGCGGCCTGGATCTCCAGGTCTCTCTACGACGTCAGGGTCGGCCGTCTCGCCGCCCTGGACGAGAATACCGTCGAAGACGCGAGCGTCGTATTGGTGATGAACCACAGGAGCAATATCGACTACGTTCTGCTGGCCCATCTGATGGCGCATCGTGCCGCCCTGAGCTATGCGGCGGGGGAGTGGGCGTACGTCTGGCCTTTGGGGCGACTGATCGGTGGAATGGGCGCGTTCTTCGTACGGCGTGGTTCTGGAGACGACCTCTACCGTGGGGTGCTCGAGCGATTTGTCCAGATGGCTGTGGAGGGCGGTCTTACACAGGTCATCTTCCCCGAGGGCGGACTGAGCCGGGATGGGAAGCCGCGCGAGCCCAAGATCGGGCTGCTCGACTACATGCTCAGGCGTTTCGACCCGGAAGCCTGCGACATCCTCTTCGTTCCCATCGGAGTCAACTACGACTGGGTGCTCGAAGATCACAGCCTCTTGCAGCCAGGCGGTCCCGAGGCAGGGATCCGGGGTAGCGGAGGACTCTTCGCTTCGACGGCCGGATCGGTGGTCAGAAACCTCATCCAGGCTCGGCGAAGTGGCAGCTTCCGACTCGGTGGTGCCGCCGTTGGCGTCGGGATACCGGTCTCGGCGCGCCAGTATGCGGCTTCCCGCGGGGTCGAGTTTCGGAGGCTCGAGCGCGAGGACAGGATCGAAGAGGTCAAGACCCTGGCCCGGCTACTCATGCAGGCCATAAACGATGGCATCCCACCCGTCGCGGTCCCGCTCGTCGCCCTGGCCGTGACCGAAGCTCCGCTACCGGAAGACAGGTTGATCCTACGGGCGCGGAGCCTCGCGCAAGGCGACGAACCACTCGACTACCAGGGCGCCCTACGGACACTCGTGATGCGGCAAATGGTAGTGGCCGAGCGCGGTTGGTACAGGCCTGCGCCGGGCGCAGAGAAGATCCTGCTCTACTACGCCAACTCCGCCTATCGTTGAGAGGCGGTGCCCGTCGTCTCATTGGGAAGCATATCGGCGGCGCGGAGGGTCTCTTCGAGGATCTTACGGCCTTCGGAAGCGCGTATAAAGCGCTGGTGGGCTCCCTGGTACCAGCCGATGCGCGGCTCGTCCCAGTGCCGCCAGAGGCTGTGGGCCTGGACCGGCGGCACCACCCGGTCGATGACGCCGGCGAAGATGGCCCTGCGTTCGTGTGGAACCTCAGGCTCGAGCGCGAGCGGAGAGACGGGACGCAGCAGTGCTCTGTAGGTCTCTTCACGGATGCCCTCCGCGCTCAGAGAGTGGGTGGCGACGGCGAGCGCGTTGTTCCAGAACAGGTGGGAGGGGTCCACTGCCGGGTTGCCTGCTACGACGCAGTCTAGATCCTCCTCCAGCGAGGCGAGGAGCGAGACGGCGTAGCCGCCAAGAGAATGGCCCAGCGCCCCTATGGCCGGTGCCCCTTCGCTCTCCCGCAGCCACCAGACGATGCGCCTGAGGTCCCATATAGCCTGCGCGCCGGTGTGCAGAGTGTCCATCACGTCGCCGGAGAGTGTTCGTTCGCCGCTGATGAGGCCGCCGGTATCGCGAGGGCCATGCATGGGGAGAACGGGCATGATCAGGTTCAGCCCAAGCTCTTCGTGAAGGTACTCTGGCTGAAAGCGGAGGAGGCTCTTGTTCAGGGTGCCCATCCTTATACCGTGAACGCAGATGAGCCAGGGGCGCTGCTCGTCCTTGTGGCGCAGGATCCAGGCGCGAGCGGTGGGGTTGCGTCTGTATGAGAGCCAGCGCTCCCGCCCCGGCTCGTTCTCGTGCGGTTCGTAGAGGCTATCGAAGGTGAGCCGCTCGATCTCCCTTCCCTTGTGTTCCATGGTTTCGATCTCGGGTTCCTCCAGGGGCGGCGGGTTCTTGTGATAGGTGGCCGGCTCCGAGAACCAGCCATTCTCATCGAAGAGGGCGTAGGCCTCCGTGGCCTCGCGCTGAACGCGGACGGCGATCGTACCCACCGCGACGGGCCAGCTCGTGAGGATGAGGCCGCACATCATCAGCTCGTTGACCGTGGCCCGTGCGGCTAGAGCAGGACCCGTATCGGGCGCCGGCACGCTGGCAGGACAGCGGTGCTGTCCCAGGGCCAGGTAGCCTGTCGCGAAGAAGCTCGCCGCTGAGCCCAATCCGAGCACGAGCGCGGCCACGGGCCCGATGATAAAGATGGCGGGTAGTGAGAGGACCCCCCCGAGGGTGGAGGCGAGCGCCATGTACTGGAACGTTCTGGCTTCCACGGCCCACAGAAGACCGGAGAGGCCAGTACCTAGCAGCAATGCCCCAGGCACTGCTCCGAGCAAGACCGCAAGCAGGCCGCCGCTTGCCGCCAGCCACAGCCAGAGCGCGCCCGTTACCAGAGGTACGAAAGACGAGAAAGACCACCACTGTGAAGTTATGGACTCCAGGACCGCGCTGTCATCGAGATTGTTCTTCTCCTGCCGCTGTCCGCCCATCAACCAGCCCTTCCCCAACGTCCGGCAGCTACGACCGGTCCATTCTAGACCGTGACACTCCTTGTGGCGATAGGGGACGCCTATCCAGAGTCGCCCGGTCTCTACTCGTACTGGACGGCCTCCACGATGCCCTTGCGGGCGGCGGAGCGGGCCGGGAGGAGGCCGGCGAAGATACCTATAAAGAGGCCTGAGAGCAGGGCGGCCAGGGCTGGTAGCTTGGGGTAGTAGAAGTCGATCTCGAAGCCTCCTGCGCCCGAGCCCTGGACGAAGAGGTAGCCGAGCAGCGAGCCGAGCGCGACGCCGATAAGGCATCCGATCAGGCTTATGACGATACCTTCATCGATTATGAGGCGACCTATCTGGAGCCGTGTCGTTCCCACGGCCCTGAGGATCCCGATCTCGCGGGTCCGCTCGAAGACGCTCATGGAGAGCGTGTTTACGACCCCGAAGGCGGAGACGGCAACAGAGACGCCCATGATGGCGTAGAAGAAGACGTACTGGCGGTTGAAGTCGCTCTCTATCTGCGCTTTCCACTCAGCATTCGAGTAGAGCGTGAACTGCGGGTAGTCCTCGAGAACAGCTTCGATCCTGCGCGCCAGGGCTTCTCGGTCGGAGCCTGGCATGGCCTTTATAGCGAGGAACTCGCTCTGGGTCTCGTTGAAGTCGCTGGCGAGGATCTCTTGGGAGAGGTAGATGCCCATCCCGCCGCCTACGATGTCGTTCTTGATGATGCCTTCGACCCGATATTTCTTCTTTCCTTCGGGACCGAGTAGCCCTATCCTGGACCCCACTCCGAGCTTGCGGTCTTCGGCGAGCTGCTTGCCAACGAGGGCGTCGCCTTTCTTCAGGCTGGAGAAGGCGTCCGGTCCTCCGGCGGCATAGTTTACGCGGAAGATTCCTGGATAGTTCTGGTCCACCCCGAATACGGCGTCTACCTTCTTGGCGTCCCGGCGGAAGGTCGAGACGATGCTTGTAGTCTTCTCGACGCCCTGTACACGATCGATCTTCTCGGGCAACTCTGCGGAGAAGCTGGCGTCCGAGTTCTGCTGTGTGGGCTGCACAACGTAGTCGCTGCCCAGGGAGCCGTCGAGGTAGTCCCGGATCGAACCGAGGAGGCTCCCTCCGAGGGCCGAGAATGCCACGACGAGCGAGATGCCTACCATGAGGGCCGAAGCCGTTAGCGCCGTCCTTCCCCTGTTGCGCGTCGCGTT
>JAJNDJ010000316.1 GCA_021156345.1 Rubrobacteraceae bacterium
CCCTTTCGTCGGCCACGGCGTAGAAAGCGTTTCTGCCCTCGCGTCGCACCTGTACGTAACCGCACCAGGCCAGGCAGCGCAGGTGGTCCGAGACCCTAGGTTGGGGCGCCTCGAGCTCGTCTACCAGCTCTCCGACCTTCATCTCGCCCCGCTGCGCCAGAAGCAGCAGGATCGAAAGCCTGGTCGAGTTGGCGAAACCATTGAACAACCTGGCAAGGAGGCACATCTCCTCGCTCTCGCGCCCTACTTCTATACCGGATAAGGGTTCTGACTTGATCAAATCGTTCTGCACAGTCCACTCCTTCCACATACATTCCTACTATACACCGCCGGTTCAAACGTGTGAACCCTATTACAGCGGGACGGGGAAGGTGTCCCCGTTCCGCGCTTGTCAGCCGGGACTCGCGCACGCGAAGGGCTGAGGTGCCGACTAGCTGATGTGCTGACCGGCGCGGGATCTCTAAAGCCAACCGCGCGCGGTGCCAACCAGGCGGGCGGGGGAGAAGAGGCCTATGGGGTGTTGGGTCTCGCCTTCGGTGACGAGGTCGGCCAGGATCTCGCCGACAACGCTACAGAACTTGTAGCCGTGCCCGGAGAAGCCGGCGGCGATGGCGACCTGGGGGTAGTGGGGGTGCGCGGAGATCACGAAGTGCTCGTCAGGGGTGTTCGTGTACATGCAGGTCTTCGCGTAGAGGAAGTCACCGTCGAGGTCAGGCACGTATCTGGCGATATAGCTCCTGATGAACTCGACCTCCTCGTCGTGGACCTCGCGGTCTATCGTCTCTGGATCAGCCGGCCTGCCGTCGGCCCTGAAGAACGCTACCTTGACCCCGCCTCTTGGTCCGTCGTGGGCCGGGATGGCGTAGAACGAGTTGCCGTCCTCGGGTTCCCAGATAAAGATGGGGAAGCGGTGGGGGAGGAAGGGTTCGATGCCGCCCTTCGGGTCGAACCAGAACAGGAGCTGGCGTGTAACCTCCAGCGGGAGCCCGAGGTCAGCGAGCAGCTTCGGCGCCCACGCTCCAGCCGAGACTACCAACCGCTCCGCCCCGTAGGCACCCGATGCCGTCTCCACCAGCACCCCGTACCGCGTTGGTTCCCAGGATAGGAGCCCTTCCCCGAAGCGGAGGTCGGCGCCAAGGGAAGCGGCCCTGTCGAGGTGGGCCTTCACAGAGGCCTCGGGCCTGAGGAAGCCTGCCTTCTCCTCGAAGAAGGCGACGGTATCAGGGGTAGGTTCGAAGACCGGGTAGCGTCGCTTCAGTTCGGCGGCGTCGAGAACCTCGTAGCGCAGATCGTACTTCTCGGCGCTCGCCTTGCTGCCCTCGAAGAACCTGGTGCCTGGAGGCCCGATCATGAGCCCGCCTGTGAGCGTCATCAGGTCCTGGCCCGTCTCCCTCTCCAGCCGCTCCCACAGCTCGTAGGCCCGAAGGACCAGCGGTACGTAGGCGGGGTCCTCGGAGTACGCCAGGCGGATGATCCTGGACACGTCGTACATCAGACGGCTCTCTTACTCAGGCAGGGTGTAGTCGAGGTCGGCGGGTAGGTCGGCTATGTCCATCTGGGCCTTCTGGAGCTTGCCGGCGTAGTCCCAGTTCATGGACTGCCAGCGGGTGAACTGGTCGAGAACCCAGATACCCGAGAGGCGGCTCCCGTTTCCGCTCTTGCCATTGCCCCCAAAGGGCAGGTGGGCCTCCGCGCCGCTGGTGGAGTTGTTGACGGAGAGCATCCCCGCGCCGTTGCGCTCCCTGAAGCGTAGCGCGTTCATCGCGTCGGTGGTGTAGATGGCGGCCGAGAGGCCGTAGCCGTGTGCGTTGGAGAGGGCTATGGCCTCGTCGAAGTCCGAGAAAGTGGCGACGCCGACGATGGGGCCGAAGGTCTCTGTGCGGTAGATCTCGTCCTCCATCACAACGCCGTCTACGATGGTCGGGTGGTCGTAGATGCCAGCCTCGGGGTCTCCGACGAAGCCCTCACGAGGATTGTCCGCGGAGATCCTGCCCATCCCTCTCGAACCGTGGATGCTGTGATGGGCTTCGATCAGATCGAGCCAGCCCAAAAACCGCTCGTGGAAGCGCTCGCTGAGCATGGGTCCGTAGAGTACGTCTTTGGTGGGATCCCCCACAGCCGCTTCCTCGACTGCGCGGGAGAACCTGGACACGAACTCGTCGTGGACGGACTCGTGGACGATCACGGTGCCCAAAGAGGTGCAGCGCTGGCCCGCCGTGCCGAAGCCCGAGAACAGGGCCCCTTCGACGGCGAGGTCGAGGTCTGCGTCGGCCATGACTACGAGGGGGTTCTTGCCTCCGAGCTCCAGGCAGGGAGACTGCATGTGCCTGCCGCAGAGTTCGCCTATCCTCTTTCCGACCTCGGAAGAGCCTGTAAAGCCGACCTTGTCTACCAGCCTTTCGTCGAGGGTCCGCTCCAACCCCTCGAATGCCGCCGGTCCTTCGGCCTGCACCACGTTCAGGACGCCATCGGGGAGACCGCCAGCCATGAAGAGCCTTGCCAGCGCGTCGCCGATGGCGGGAGAGTATTCGGCTGGCTTCCAGACCGCGGCGTTGCCGCATGTGAGGGCGGGGATCAGATACCACGAAGGAACCGCGACGGGGAAGTTACCGGCCGTGATGATGGCCGCGACTCCGACAGGGACGCGGAAGGTGAAGAGCTGCTTGTCTGGCATCTCCGAGGGGACTGTCTGGCCGTAGAGCCTACGGCCCTCCCCGGTAAAGAAGTCGCAGGTGTCTATGATCTCCTGCACCTCGCCGAGAGACTCCGCGTAAGGCTTGCCGATCTCACGGGTCACCAGCCGCGCGAGCGCC
>JAJNDJ010000071.1 GCA_021156345.1 Rubrobacteraceae bacterium
GGGCTGGTCCGCAACGACGCCGAGGGAGTCCACGTCGAGGTGGAGGGCGACGCCGAAAGGTTGGACCTCTTCCTGCGCGGGATAGAGGAAGAAGCCCCGCCGCTCGCAGTCGTGGAGGCCGTTTCCTGGCGTCCGCTCGCAGCGCTGGGCGAGCGGGGTTTCCGGATCGAGGAGAGCAGGGAGGGCTTCCGACGGCGGGCGCTCATATCTCCGGATGTCGCCACCTGCGAAGAGTGCCTGCGGGAGGTCTTCGACCCAGGGGATCGCCGCTACCGCTACCCGTTCACCAACTGCACCAACTGTGGTCCCCGCTTCACCATAACCCGCTCGGTCCCCTACGATCGGGCCACGACCACCATGTCCGGCTTCGAGATGTGCCCCGACTGCAGACGCGAGTACTATGACCCCGTCGACCGCCGCTTCCACGCCCAGCCCAACGCCTGCCCTACCTGTGGACCACGGGTACGGTTGCTGGATAAGTTCGGCCATCGGTTGCACGCAAAACCGGACGACCCCATCCTGCGCACGGCAAGGATGTTGCGGGGACGGGCCATCGTCGCCGTCAAGGGCCTCGGAGGCTACCACCTCGCCTGCGACCCGTTCGACGAGCGGGCCGTGAGGACCCTCCGGGGCCGCAAGGTGCGCCAGGACAAACCTTTCGCGCTCATGGCTAAGGATCTCGCTCAAGTACGCGAACTTTGTCGGGTAGGATCAGAGGAAGAGGCGCTCCTCACCTCTCCGGCGCGGCCCATAGTGCTCCTCGAGCGCAGGGATGCTAGCGGGATCGCCGAGGCAGTGGCCCCGCGCCAGAGCACCCTGGGCGTAATGCTCGCCTACACCCCGCTGCACCACCTGCTGATAGCCGATGCGGGCATCCCGCTCGTCATGACCAGCGGCAACAACTCCGACGAGCCCATTGCTTACCGGGACCAGGAAGCCTTCGAGCAGATCGGGGAGATCGCCGACTACTTCCTGGTCCACGACCGGCCCATCCACATGCGCACCGACGACAGCGTGGTGCGGGTCGCCGGAGGAGAGACGTACCCCATCCGACGCTCCCGGGGCTACGCACCCGCACCGTTGGCGGTGGCGGAGGATTTTGGGCGGCACGTCCTGGCATGTGGGGGGGAGCTCAAGAACACCTTCTGCGTGGCTAAGGAAGGCCACGTCTTCCTTAGCCACCACATCGGGGACCTTGAGAACTACGAGACCCTGCGTTCCTTCAGGGAAGGAGTCGAACATTTCTGCCGGCTCTTCGATGTACAGCCGGAAGTGGTGGCTTACGACTTACATCCCGAGTATCTCTCTACCAAATACGCCCGCGAGCTGGAGGAGGCGGGGCTTCCGGCCGTGGGCGTACAGCACCATCACGCGCACGTTGCGAGTTGCCTGGCCGATAATGGTGCTTCGGGCGGTGAACGCGTCATCGGGGTTGCCCTGGACGGGACCGGCTACGGGACAGACGGGGCCGTCTGGGGCGGAGAGTTTTTCGAGGGTAGCTTGGAGGAAGGATTCTCGCGGCGGGGACACCTGGAATACGCCCCCATGCCCGGTGGATCGGCGGCCATCCGGCAACCGTGGCGGATGGCGCTCGCGCAACTCGTCGCGCTCTACGGTGAGGAAGAGGCAGTGAAGCTCCCGCTCGAACTTGTGCCCCGGGTGGGCGAGCGGAACGCGCACCTCGTCGCCCGGCTCGTGGAGCGCAAGCTCAACACCCCGCCGACCTCCAGCGCGGGCCGGCTCTTCGACGCCGTCGCGGCGATGGTCGGAGTGCCAGGTACCCAACGGACTACCTACGAGGGACAGGCGGCGGTGGAACTGGAACTGGCTGCGGACGGCCGGGCGGACCGAGGCTATCGATTCCGGCTGCGCCCCGATGGCGAGGGATGGGTTGTGGAGACCGGGGGGATCATACGCGGCGTCGTGGAGGACCTCCTGGTGGGAAGAGCGAAGGGAGGTGTATCTTCCAGGTTCCACCGCACCATGGCCGAAGTCGTCGTTGCCGGCTGCGAGCGCATCCGAGAAGCCGGAGGAACAACTGCCGTCGCGCTGTCCGGCGGCACCTTCCAGAACTTGGTGCTTCTGGAACAGGTGGTAGGATTGCTGGAGGAGAAAGGGTTCGAGGTCTACCGGCACCGCCGCGTGCCGACCAACGACGGGGGACTCGCATTGGGACAGGCGATACTGGCGGATAGAATCCTCGCAACGGGACTGAAAAGCTGAAGTGCTGACAGGCTGACTAGCAGCCACCGATGGGAGCCAAAATATGTGTCTTGGGATACCGGGGAGAATCGTGGAGATCATAGACGAGGATCTGACGATCGCCAAAGCGGAGGTCAGTGGCGTCCGCCGCAACATCAACATCGGCCTCGTCCACTACGACGGGGAGCGGGTGGAGGTCGGGGACTGGGTCCTGATCCACGTCGGATTCGCCATGTCCAAGATTGACGAATCCGAAGCGCGCGCCACCCTGCGCGCTCTGGAAGATATCGGTGAGGACTACGAGCAAGAACTGGAGGAACTCAAGACCTCCCAGATCGAATGACTTTGAAAGACGACCTCACGCTGCTTGGAAATTGCACCCTGGACCACGACGGATGCGTCGTCTGCTCCGACGCCGGCATCCCCGTGCGCGTAATCTCCATCCAAGGCGACGACGCCCTGTGCGAAGACGCCGCCGGCAACCAGACCGAGATAGCCGTTGAGCTCGTGGCCCCCGTACGGACTGGAGAAGTTGTCTTGACCCACGGCGGCGTCGCCATCGCCAAAGTCCAGAGAGCTGACAAGCCGACAAGCCGAAATGCTGCCGGAGGGAGGCAAAATGAAATACGTCGACGAGTTTCGGAACGCGGATCTCGCCCGGGCGGTGTCGGCTGAGATCGCCTCGCTCGTTGATCCCAAACGTCACTATAAGATCATGGAGGTCTGCGGCGGCCACACCCACACCATCTACCGGCACGGGATAAAGGATCTGCTACCGGATCAGGTGGAGCTGGTACACGGCCCCGGCTGTCCGGTCTGCGTGCTCCCCATGGGCCGGGTGGACGAGGGGATAACAATAGCCGAACGCCCCGAAGTCATCTTTACCTGCTTTGGGGACATGATGCGCGTCCCCGGCTCGAAAGGGAACCTGTTGGAGATCAAGGCCGAAGGCGCCGACATCCGCATGGTGTACTCGCCCTTGGACGCCCTGCGGATCGCGCGCGAGAACCCCGAGCGCGAAGTCGTCTTCTACGCCATCGGGTTCGAGACCACAGCCCCTTCCACGGCGCTCACTTTGCAGCGAGCGAAGAAGGAGGGGATCGGGAACTTCTCCGTGTTCTGCAACCACGTCACCATCGTGCCACCGGTGCGTGCGCTCCTGGATTCGCCTGATCTGCGCCTCGATGCCTTCATCGGACCTGGGCACGTCTCGACGGTGATCGGGTGCCGCCCCTACGAGTTCATGCCCGCCGACTACGGCAAGCCGTGCGTGGTGGCGGGATTCGAGCCGCTGGACCTCATGCAGTCGGTTCTGATGCTCATACGCCAGCTAGACGAGGGCCGCTGCGAGGTCGAGAACCAGTATGGCCGGGCCGTCCTGTGGGAGGGGAACCTCAAGGCCCTTGAGGCCATGTCCGAGGTCTTCGAACTACGCCCATACTTCGAATGGCGCGGGCTCGGCTTCATCGCCCAGTCCGCCCTGAAGCTCTCGCCGGCCTACGCGGACCTGGACGCGGAGTTGCGCTACTCCACACCAGGCGTGCGCGTCGCAGACCCGAAAGCCTGCCAGTGCGGCGAGGTCCTCAAGGGCGTGCTCAAGCCGCCGGAGTGCAAGGTCTTCGGCACGGCCTGCACTCCGGAGCGTCCACTGGGAGCTTTGATGGTCTCCTCCGAGGGCGCCTGCGCCGCCTACTACAACTTCGGACGCAAGTCGTTCGAGAGAGTCGAGATAGGTTCCAGGTGAGCGAGGGCAGGGAGCAGCGCGTCCTCGATGCGCTGGATCAGAACCGTCGCAGACCGCCGAAGTTCACCGCCCCGCGCATAGACATGAGCCACGGCGCCGGGGGCAAGGCAACCCACAAGCTCATAGAGGGCCTGCTCCTGCCTGCCCTCCAAAACCCGGCCCTCGCTCCTCTAGCCGACGCGGCAACGCTCCCCTTCGGAGATGCCAATATAGCTCTGACCACCGACTCCTTCGTCGTGCGCCCGCTGGTCTTCCCCGGCGGGTCCATAGGAGAGCTCGCGGTCAACGGGACGGTCAACGACCTGGCCGTCTCCGGCGCCACCCCGCTCGCGCTCTCAGCAGCCCTCATCGTCGAGGAGGGGCTGGAAACCGAGGCGCTGACACATGAAATAGAGGCGATGGCCGCCGCCGCCAGGAACGCCGGGGTCTCTATAGTCACCGGAGACACCAAGGTGGTCGAGCGCGGCAAGGCCGACGGCCTCTACATCACCACAACCGGGGTCGGGGTAGCAGACCCGGAGTTGAACCTGTCGTCCGCCTCAGTGCGTCCGGGTGACAAGATTCTCTGTTCCGGGACGCTGGGGGATCATGGTGCGGCCATCCTGATCGCACGGGGAGACCTCGAGCTCGAAGCCGAAGTCCTCTCCGACACCAGGCCCCTCACACCGTTCGCTGCGGCTCTCAAAGACTCCGCCGGACACGCCTTGCGCTTCATGCGCGACCCCACGCGCGGTGGTGTCGGCACGGTTCTGAACGAGCTGGCCCGCGACTCCGGCTGCAGTGTCGCGCTCTGGGAGGAGAACCTCCCCATCAGAGACGTCGTGCAAGGGGCCTGTGAGATTCTGGGCATAGACCCCCTCTACGTTGCCAACGAAGGCAAGCTCCTCGCCGTGGTAGCCCCGGGTTCCGCGGACGCCGCCCTCGAATCCCTCCAGAACACCGACGGTGGCAAGGATGCCCAGATTATCGGCGAGGTACGCGAGGAGCCGGCGCGCATGGTCGTCATGCACACCCAGTTCGGCGGCACCCGCATGATCGACATGCTCGTCGGCGACCCGCTGCCGAGGATCTGCTAAAGGGATAGTTCCTGTGCCCGATAAATAGGGAAGTCGTCGTTTGGCGGCTTATGTGGTGGATATACCTAACATTGCGAGCTTGATCGGAGAAAGGATAAAGCGGAGATGAAACTAGCAAGAACTGTTGATAAGTAGTCTGGGGGATCGCTTCTGGATGGAGGTGCGGAGCGCCTACCGCGATGGATTCCCGCTGTAGCGGGAATGTCCAGAGAGAAGGCGGGAATGACGGTCATGCTGGGAGCATCGGGGTAGGAGTAGCGTTCGCTTGGGAGGTTCTACACCATGGGAAAGTGATCATGTGGAGTCCGTATGAGTTGATGTTTCGAGCATTGCTGCACATTACCTTCTGAAGAATATATGAGTGATGATTGGATGAGGCAACAGGAAGTGTCGATGCAGGAGTTCCTTGACGGGTGGTCGTGGGAGCAAGTCGTTTCAAGTTGGTTATCGCGCATCTCTGAATTTCCGGTTAGCCTTGAGCCCCTGTTTACGCGAATAGAGATACATGACCCTGCTGCACCTGTGGGCCGCGATCATGAATTGTCTTGGTGGCCGGCGTCATTACAGACTCTTTCCATACCCGAAGGGGGGAACTTGAGACCATCCGCATGCTTTGGGAGGGCCAGGGCAATAGCCATGAGGTTTGCGCCATTCTAATTTCCGCATCGCTATTTTCGCGGATGCACAGCAGCCGAGGTATCTATCCTAGAGATAGCTGGCCACCCTATACTTGCGTTTCGGCTCTCGACCAATGGGCGAATGACGCCTCTGGTGGCGTAACTGCTTGGCACCATGCGTGCACCCAAGCGATCCCAGAACAACTGCCAGACTCTGACTGTAAGATTGAGACGCTTGGTGAGTTGGTCGATTATCTTGCAGAGGAACATGCCGCAATTATTTCTAGATACACTGCCGTGATCGTGGACTTCACGAGCACTCCAAACCCGTTAGTTTCAAAGACTTTGAAAGGCAGAGATGCAGAGCAGTGGCTTCGTCATCGGCAATGGAAGCAAGACTACGAAGCCCGCAAAGCCATTGAGCAGGGAAGAGAGCGTGAACTCAGAAACTTGCATCCACGGATCGACGAGTGGCCGAATATATCAAGAGAAGAGCTCGAACGCTTGGTTTGGACCAAACCTACCAGACTTGTCGCTGCAGACTTCGGAGTGTCCGACACTGCTATCGGTAAGAAGTGCCGCTTGGAAGGTATTAGGAAACCTCCACGCGGATTCTGGGCAAGAGTTGATTCCGGCAAGCTTCCTCATCCGCAAGGCAAACCGCCGAAGTGACGTCTAAGAGCTAGTACCTGCCAGACTTTGCCAGGGGAGTAGAAGCCTCTCAAGCGAAGGATGCGACAGAGAGCGTGATAGTGTTTCACCAGGACTCATTCGCTGCCGGATATCATGACGATGAGTACACTCTGCTTGGTATGGCCGTGAAGTACGCAGGACTGAACGGAGTCGAGGTCAAGGTGATCGGCACTAATCACGAGACCTTTTGAGTACGTCCGCTTGGCTTTTCGCAGGTCGTCAGGTGTGTCGGTTCCTGGTATGTGCCCTAGAGGGTTCTCATGCCAGTGAGGTATTCTTCAGTTCCTATGAAAACTCGCTACGAACATGATGTTCTCAATGAGGCTCGCGTCCCAGAGATTGCCGGCACGACGTTGAAGGTCGTAGAGCTAGTTATCGAGCAGCAAGCGTATGGATGGAGTCCGGAGGAGCTTTACTTCCAGCACCCTCACCTGACGCTTGGGCAGATCCACCCGGTGCTCGCCTACTACTGGGACCACCGCGAGGAGCTAGACAGCGCCGCACACTTTCGATAAGCAAAGACCAGAGGAGGTTCCCGTTGTGATCGGTCCTCGCTACAGCAAAGAAGAGTTCGCCCGGCGGGGAGACGAGATCTACGAGCGAGATATCGTCTCTCGCTTCGG
>JAJNDJ010000072.1 GCA_021156345.1 Rubrobacteraceae bacterium
CTTATGAAGGAACTCCACTCGTTCACCGGAGAGGAGTGGGAACAGGAAGACGACATCACCTTGGTGACGCTACGGAGGGCGACCCACTAGGCGCCCCCCGTGCCTTTGCTTTCTCGCGGGCCCCTCGTAGCCTACACCAGCAAGCACACCAGCGCGGGAGCGGAAGTCTCCCCGGATTATTTGAGAGGGCCGTCGCAGAATGATTCGGAGTGCTCCTAACCCATCTCCACCTGGTCTGGGGCCGCGTGGTCCCCGACATTCCCGACTTCTGCCGCGAACTCGTCGCCGCCCTGGCCGAGGAGTAGCGGTAGGGGTGGGTACGCCAGTGGACATACCTGTATAGGGGCGCTGCGGGAGCGAGAGGGAAGCGGGTGCGTGCTGGTCTCGACATGGTGGATTCCGTTGCTCGTAAGGCTTCGTCGAGTCGCACGTGCCCTCCACAATTTGCGGGTGAGAATCCATCACACGAAGGCACCACATTGTGATGGAATTGAATGTTGTATCCATTACTATGAATCGACTAGGGTGGACTGTGTGCTGTTACGCTCGCTACGTCAATGAAGTCCTGCTGCACCCTTCCCTCAATAGAGCGAGTATTACGGCCAAGCCGACAACCGCAGAGTTGGCACTCCCTAGCCACCTGACCTTGGAGAAGATACTCCTTGCTACATGTGTCCCACTCCTTTCTCTCATAAGGGGTGGGGTTCTCCATAAGGCCAGTTGTGATAACCCCACCGCCGTTCGGTAGCTGGCTACCTCTCTAGGGGAGAGGCCCGTAGGCTTTGCGCCCCCGCCTCACGGCGGGCTTGCCTTTATCGCGGCGCCGGAGCGCCAGCGCTTGTGAGAATGATCGTACTAGCTTGGAGACCTTCAGCCTATCGGCCACATGGCCATTTATCTCAACGTAGGCAGGCTAGGTTGTATGCTGGGTGGCTATTCCTGGCGGCGCGCTTCCGAGAATCTTAAGTCTTGCGGGCGAAGGCCATACCAAGCAGAATAAGGGCAGCTCGCGGCCATCCACCACAAAGCGAGGTAAGGCTCTCGATGCGTTTGCACTCAGCCCCGAGATCGGGAAATAGCTACAAGGTCAGGCTGCTTCTGGGCTTGCTGGGCACGAGTTGTGAGATAGTCAACTACGACACCAAGGGCGGCGAGACGCACGCGCCAGGGTTCCTCAATAGCGTCAACCCAGACGGCAAGGTTCCGGTACTGGAGGTGGACAACGGGACGATGCTCCCGGAGTCCGGGGCGATCCTCTATTACCTGGCTGAGGGCACGCCGTACCTCCCCGAGGAGAAGCTGGAGCGGGCGCAGGTGTTGCGCTGGATGTTCTTCGAGCAGTACAGCCTCCTACTCAACCTCTCCCGGCCTCGCCTGTGGCGCATGTGGGGTGTGGAGATGACGGCCCGGGGATAGCCCTACAGTCGCTGACGTCGCCCTCTATGTGTACCCGCGCCTCTGTCCAGAGGGCGGCTACGACTTGGGAGCCTTCCCGGCGGTGCGTGCCTGGCTAGAGCGGATCGCCGCCCTACCTGGGTACGTGCCACCGCCCGGTTAGAACCCTGCAAGCGCCTGCCCCGAACAAGGAGGGGCGGCGATTGGCCTTCCCGTCCAGCGTGTGTCAGGCGGTGAGCCGCATGCTCACTACCCCTTCGGGGCAGAGGCCCACAATGACGGGCAGCGCAGTTGGCCGATTCGGTGTCGGCCGACACGTTGTCGGTCGCGACAACGTGTCCCTCTGGCGTCCCTCCGAGCACGGTCGAGAGCCCCGACCGTAGGGAGCGCCCCGCTAATCCGAGAACCAATGAGAAGCAGCCCATAACCGATCGTGCTAGCCTCGGCGAGATGGCCAACGAAGAGAAGACGGAGATAAGCCATTGGTCGCGCGCGGCGCATACTCGCTACCGGAAGAGCTGGCTCGCCACGTCCCCAGAAAGCGGTTCGCCCCCAACGAGCTTCGCAGGACCTGTCACGAGGCGGGAGAGGAGCTCGGGTGGGAAGATGCGAGGAAGGCTAACTTCCGCACGGCCCCACAGATGGTAGAGATGTGGCGCGGGCTGGACCTACCAGCCTGGGAAGCGCCCTATGTCCTGCGCGCCGCACGCCTAGGCTATTTGAACGGCTATGAAAGAGCCCTGATCTCCGGCGAAATGTCTGAACAACAGATCAGTTACGCCGCCGAGTCCCGCTGGGGCCAAAGATGGCGAGAGAGACTCAGGGCAGCACGCGAGAGGTCCGGGTAGCTGCTGACCGGGTCGGGTCCCATGCCGTGATCCACTATGGTGGTAGGAGGTCAAACGGGCCTACATCCGTTGTCCCGGACACGCTACCCTATCGCTTCCGCCTCATCGCTTCTCGCTGCATACACCAGCAATCACAGCGGTCGGGAAAAGGGAGACCTTTGGGATCTCCTGACAAGGCTCTCGGCAGCATAACTCAGTACCCAAGATGGTAAGGGACAGGTTGGTATCGGGCTTCGGTGGATGGCATCATACGCACAAGAAGCTCCACACATGAGAAGTAGAAGGTGGTGGAGATGTTCAGCGCACCACGGGTAGAGTCCTCCTTCGGAGCGCAGATGGATATTGAACGGGTGGTATCGGCCCTGGGATGTGTGGCGCTCGGGATCGTCGAGAAGCTCGGCGGCGCCATTCGCGTCTTCTCCGAGCCGCGCGCCACGCGCTTTCAGATACCCCTCCCGATCATTGCCGCCAAGGAGAGTTCACCGTGACGACGCTCGAAGAACTGCGCCAGGCGCCGCTCTTCGGGGGGTTGACAGACGAGCAGTTGCGGGAGGTGCTCGAAGAGGGCTCGGAGGAGTTCATACCCGCCGGCGAGGTGGGTGGGCGGGAAGGTGAGCCCGTCGATCACTTGTCCGTGATCCTCGAAGGAGAATTCAGGTGGAGCAAGAAGGTGGACGGCGGCGAGGTGGTCATGAACACCTACGGCCCCGGCGAGTTCTTCGCGGAGGTACCGCTTCTCCTGGGTAAACCTTTCCTGGCCACGTGGCGGGCGCTCTCCGACTCCAGGGTGTTCGCGCTGCCCAACGAGACCTTTCGGCGGATGCTTACTACCTATCCTTCTTTCAGCAATACCGTACTCGAGATGATGGCCCAGCGCATCCAGGTTCTCTATTCGGTGGCCCAGCAGCGCGAGAGGCTCAGCTCCTTGGGCACCCTCGCCGCGGGCCTCGCTCACGAACTTAACAACCCTACATCCGCAAGCCGCAGGTCCGCTGGACGTCTGCGCGACAGCTTGGAGAACCGGCGTTCCCTGAGCATGAGGCTTACCCGCGCGGCGGCCCATGGGGAGATCGATCCCGTGCAGCTCGATGCCCTGGAACGGATCATCCACGAAGCCTTCGGGCGCGATGATGCTCCGGCACTAAATTCGCTTGAGCGGAGCGATCTGGAGGACGAGGTCGTCCTCTGGCTCGAGGACCGTGGCGTCGAGAAGGGGTGGGACCTCTCCCCTACGCTCGTCGAGGCGGGGCTTGGCATCGCCGAGCTGAAACTCGTGGAAGCGGCCGTGCCGCCTGCCATGCTCGCCGACGCGCTGGGGTACTTGGAGGCGGTACTCGGGGCGGCGAGGCTAGTAGACGAGATCGAAGCGAGTTCGATGCGTATCTCGAATCTGGTCGCCACGATGGAGGGCTACTCCTATATGGACCGAGCACCAACTCAGCAGGTTGACGTAAACGAAGGACTCGAGAACACTCTCGCGATTCTCAGATACAGGCTAGCGGGCATCGATGTCGAGCGCGACTATGATGAGGATCTGCCCCGCATCACCGCCCACGGAAGCGAACTCAATCAGGTTTGGACGAACCTGATAGACAACGCCGTAGACGCCGTGGCCGACGGGGACGGGACCGGCTGCATAAGGCTCCGCACGACCTACGAACGTGATCGATTGCTGGTCGAGATCTCGGACAACGGACCCGGCATCCCCGAGGAGATCCAAGATCGCATCTTCGAGCCGTTCTTCACCACCAAGGATGTCGGCTTTCAGGTCCGGTTGCCGATAGAAGCGTAATGCCGACCGCGGTCCCGTGTTCGATGAAGCACTCGCCGTCGTGATGTTCCATCGCGATCAAGCGTCACGTCATCTGCGAGACTTCCGTTCCGCCGCTGGGACCAAGCACCGCGGGGGAGTCCACGCGAAGGTTGCCGGATGATACGGAATCTGCAGGATCACTTCCGAGGTTTGTACGACCTGTACGGACCCTACCATGAGCATCCCTCATCCCCGTGCAAGCGGGAATCCTCGGTGACAGGCGTCCAGCCAGAAGCGAACTCCAACCCTCGGCTGTGTCCTGATCTACATGTACTTTAGGGCAAGATACGCAAGGGCTGCCCCCACAGCTATACCAAGGGCCAGCCGGGCGATCAGCCTCGCAACGCGTTCGCGGTTCACCTAATCCCCTCTGTTCTTATACGCAGGCCGAAGCATCCTTTAAGGATACCCGGTCTATTCTCTCCGCTTGGGCGGTTGCATACGCCGCGCGGCTCCCGCGCGTTCGAGCTGTATTGTCCATGTACTGGCGTGGCGATACCGGACGATAAAGGCTGAGCCGCCCACCGCTGCCTTCCTGTGTAGGGGAGAGCAGCTAACTGTATGTTCCTCCTGACGGGACGGCCTGCAAGCGGGAGTGAGAGATGCCGCGCAAACCTTCCTAAGCTAAGATGTTCGTAACAAGCAGGAGGTACGCTCATGACAACCAAAGCCGGCGTCGGCACGAGTCACCACCATAATCCCAACGTCGCGGGTCGTGAGGCGGCCGGGCAGGCACTCAAGAAGGCGGGCATCGTCAAGCCAGACTTCGTCTTCATGTTCGCCTCTATCAGCTACGATCAGCACTCCCTGTTGAGTGCGGTCCGCGAGACTACCGGAAGCGCACCCCTCACAGGTTGTTCTGCGGAGGGCACGATTGACGGAGACGAAGCCGATGAATCCAATTACTCCGTGCTTATTACGGCGATCTCTTCGGACGAGCTGCGGTGGCACAACGGATTAGCGACTGGGCTCAGAGCCGATTCACGCGCCGTTGGGCAGCAGGTTGCCCAGGAGCTGCTACCTCACCTTTCTAATGACACCATTGGCCTGTTCGTCTTCCCGGATGGGCTCATAAACTACCTCGATAACTTCTTTGCAGGGCTGGACGGGGACCTCCCAAGCGAGCGGTTCCTCCCGCTCTGGGGTGGAGGAGCCGGCAACAACTTCAATCTGGAGGAGCCAACCTACCAGTATTGCGACGACGAGGTCGTCTCCCACGGAGTCTCCTACGCGCTACTCTCGGGTGCGGCACAGGCTAGTTGGGCCATCAGCCACGGCATGGTCCCGATAGGCGGCGAGCGTAAGGTAACGTGCTCCCAGGGAAACGTAATCTACGAGATCGACGGTAAGCCGGCAATCGAAGTGCTCAAGGAGTATCTACCAGAGCATGCTCTCGTTGAGGACCGCGACTGGAGGCCTTACGCCATATCCCTTGCGCTCGTTTTCGAAGCCCCTAGCTACATGAAAGACGAAGAGTACGTGGTTCGAGGCGTACCTGCAGTTAAGAAGGCTGACGGGTCCATCACTGTTCAAACGGAGGTCCAGGAGGGCACGAGCATCTGGTTCTCGAGCCGAGATAAGGAGAAAATCTCCACCAGGTTTGATCAGATGGCTGGACAGATCAAGGAGCAACTCGGAGATCAGAAGCCCAAACTCGTCTTCCAGTTTGAGTGTTTGACCAGAGGCAAAATGCTGTTCCGTGAGCAGGAGAAACAGGAGCTCCTCAGGCGGTTTCGGCAATCCGTTGGCCCGGACGTGCCATGGGCAGGTTTCTACACCATCGGGGAGATTGGCTCGGTAGAGGAGCACAATGACCGTCATCTCTACACCTCGGTCGTCCTTGCCCTCAGTTGACGATGGAATGGCAACCGGAAGCCTTGGGTAAGCGGGACGAACAAGTCGACCAGCGGTTGGCAAACCTACAAGACGAGAACCGCCGCCTGTCTGACCAGATCAAACGCCTCGTCAGAACCGAGCACGAACTCTATCAGTTTCAAGGGCAGCTCGACGATCAGATCCGCATTTACCGCCACCTGTACGAGGTTGGCAAGGAGCTCAAAGCGACTCTGGATCTGGGTGAGCTCCTGCAGATCGCGGCCCAGTTCGTCCTGTATCAGCTTGGTTTCGAGCGGTGTGTGGCGCTCTTGTACGACCCCGGGGCGAACACCTTCTACGTCAAAGCGCACGATGGATACTATGACGAGGTGAGTCAGGCGCGGGTGACGGGCCTACGACTTTCGGTGGACGATCCCCTGCTTGCTCCAATCTTGGCTGACTCAGAACGAGTCATCTGCGCGGAAGGGTGCGATCAAGACGGCCTGCTTGCGCTTGGGCAAGCCGTGGGAATATCCGAGTATGTCGCATTTCCGCTAGGCGGTGAACCACAACAGCCGATTGGTGTGCTGATCGCAGGAAACACAGTGAATAGTGCGGCGTATCACCCACATATCCGCGCGGATAGCGAATTCGTGGTCGGCCTCGCAAACCTCGTCTCGCAGATTGCGACGGCGATACTCATGAGGCGTGAAATCGAGGCCCGTGAGGAACGTCTCAAGCAACAAGCACATGCCCGCGAACGCATCGAGCAGGAGTTACACGTGGCTCGGCGTATCCAGCAGGCTTCGCTCCCCGAGGTGGTGCCCGCGTTAGAGGGTTGGGAAATTTACCCTAGCTACCGACCGGCTAGGGAGGTGGGCGGAGACTTCTATGACTTCCTCGAGCTGGAAGGCGGTCGCCTGGGACTGGTCGTGGGTGACGCAACGGGCAAGGGTGTGCCTGCAGCGCTGGTGATGTCCACTACCTGTGGCATGCTCAGGGCGGTCACTCAAGCCTCAGACTACTCGCCCGGGGAGGTGCTCCAGCGAGTCAATGAGGCGCTGTCTACCCGCATCCCGGCCAATATGTTCGTCACCTGTTTCTACGGCGTCCTCGACCCGAGGAGCGGTAGCTTCGCTTATGCCAACGCAGGCCATGACCTGCCCTACGTGCGGCGTGGTGGCCAGGCCAAGGAGCTAATGGCCAGGGGGATGCCCCTGGGACTCATGCCCGGCATGAGCTATGAGGAGAAGGAGATCATCCTGGGAGCTGGCGACAGAGCCCTCTTTTACAGTGACGGACTGGTCGAGGCCCATAATCCAGAAGGTGAGATGTTCGGCTTCCCCCGTCTGCAGGCGCTCGTGGCCGAGCACGCTGAGGGAGAGCCGCTGGTGGACTTCATGATGGAAGAACTCTACTCCTTCACCGGGGAGAGGTGGGAGCAGGAGGACGACATCACTCTGGTGACACTACAGAGAGTCGCCCTGTAGGGGCGGCTCCTCGCCGTAGGGAACACGAAGCGAGACTTCGCCTCGACTACAAGGCCATCGCCGATTCTTCCAGGAATGATGGAGGCAACCTGGTGCAGGGCTAGAGTGAGACTCGGGTGAATAAAGCGGTCGATAACGTTGACAATCGCGCACGCGAGGCGTATACCGCCGGGTGACAATGCGATGCCAAGAAGACGCCGAGCCCCCGGGTGGCGCCGGGGGGTGGGGGACCCACTAGGGACCTAGTAGGTCCTCGGGGTGAATGGCCGGCTAGGCGTCCCTGGCTGGCGTAGGGCTTAGCTCTTTCGGCCCGAACCCGACAGCTAACCCCGCAGGCGCGAAGAAGGAGGTAAGTCGGGTGCTCGCAGTGGGATCGTGCCGGACGCGTCCCTGTCGTTGTCGCCGGGTTTCGGGGGGAGCGTAGTGTCGAGGTCCGAAGCTTCGCCGAAGGCCCCGGTCGGCCGACTCAAGCGCTGGTTGCTGGCAGATATCGTCGAGGACGTGCCTGGACCGGAGGCCAAGGAGGGCCGAAGCGAGCAGCACTCGTGGTGGCAGGTGATATGCCTGACAGGGGTAGACTACTTCTCCACCCTCGGCTACATCCCTGGCATCGCGGCGCTGGCCGCAGGTGCCCTCTCGCCCCTAGCCACGCTCTTCATAGTGCTCTTGACCCTGTTCGGAGCGCTGCCGATGTATAGGCGAGTGGCCGAGGAGAGTCCCAACGGGCAGGGTTCGATCGCCATGCTCGAGAGGTTACTCTCGTTCTGGAGGGGCAAGGTGCTGGTGCTCTGCCTCTTGGGATTCGTGGCGACGGGGTGGCTGGTCACGATCACCCTCTCGGCGGCTGACGCCGCCGTCCACGTCACCGAGAACCCTCTGGTGCCGTCCTTCTTGCACGACCGGGAAGTCCTCATCACGCTGGTGCTACTGGCATTCCTTGGCGCTATCTTCCTCAAGGGCTTCAAGGAGGCCATAGGCATCGCGATCTTCATCGTCGGGGCCTACCTCACCTTGAACCTCCTCGTCGTAGGCGTCGGCTTCTACGAGATCGCAACGCACCCACAGAACGTAGTCCGCTGGCAGGATGCGCTGTTGACGAACTACGGCAACCCTCTGTTGATGGTAGGTGCCTCGCTACTCGTGTTCCCGCAGCTAGCGCTTGGGCTCTCGGGATTCGAGACCGGTGTGGGCCTGATGCCGCTCGTTCGCGGCGACGAGGGGGACGATCCCCAGCACCCCGAGGGGCGCATCCGCAACACACGCAAGATGCTCACCGTCGCTGCCCTGATCATGAGCTTCTACCTGATCACCACAAGCTTTGTGACGACGCTGCTGATCCCTGCCCGGGAGCTTGTACCGGGCGGCAGCGCCAACGGCAGGGCGCTGGCCTACGTGGCGCACAACTACCTCGGCGACGCCATAGGGACGGTCTACGATCTGAGCACGATTCTCATCCTGGCGTTCGCCGGAGCTTCTGCCATGGCCGGGCTATTGAATATCGTGCCCCGCTACCTGCCCCGATACGGGATGGCTCCTGAGTGGGCGCGGGCAATACGGCCCCTCGTGCTCGTCTACACAGCCGTGGCCGTCGTGGTCACGATCATCTTCTCCGCCGACGTGGACGCCCAGGCGGGGGCCTACGCTACGGGTGTGCTGGCGATGATGTCCTCGGCCGCCTTCGCCGTTACGCTCTCGTCCTGGCGCAGAGGCTCCATGTTACCAGCGACCGCCTTCGGGTTGGTCACGGCTGTGTTCATGTACGCGCTTGTGGCCAACGAGGTAGAACGTCCCGACGGTATAGTGATCTCCCTGTTCTTCATCGGGGCGATCGTCGCCACCTCGCTCATCTCGCGGGTGTACCGCTCGCTCGAGCTCAGGCAAGAGCACATAGAACTCGACGAGACCGCGCTGAGGTTCATTGAGGAGGCGAGCCACGAAGGCGAGATCCACATCGTCGCCAACCGGCGCCAGGCGGGCGACAAGGCAGAATACGATAACAAGGAGAAAGAGCAACGCGAGGACAACCACATTC
>JAJNDJ010000073.1 GCA_021156345.1 Rubrobacteraceae bacterium
GCATGTAGAGCCCCTCGCGGCGCGCCTCGACCATCCGCGCCGTTTTGAGCGCCTGGAGGTGCTGCGAGGCGCTTGCCACGGACATGTCCGTATCCCTGGCGATCTCCTCGACCGTACGCTCCCCTTGGGCAAGGAGGTCCACTATCTCCAAGCGCTTGGGACTAGCCAGAGCCTTGCCCACCCTGGCGAACTGCTCGAAGAGGCGGTCTTTGAACTCCCTGTGGGTGGCAGCGTTCATATATTCAACAGATTAATTGAATAGAACCCGGGCGTCAAGACGGACCTGTTCACCCGAGTACGTGGTCACTCGATTGCGTGGAAGATCGATTCTCAGAAGTTCAGGAGCACTTCGGTGCCCGCAGGAAGCCGGTGGGGTCGTCGGCGTGCGCCCAGTGCTCTACTATCTTGCCGTTCGCTATGCGGAACATATCTATCGCTCTCACCTCCACCCGCTTGCCGGTGGGTGCGATCCCCTGGTACTCTCCCCGGTGGGTGCCGCGCATGGTGACGCGGGCCGCCACCCGGTCCCCTTCGGCCATCACGTCCTCGATGGTGATGCTGAGGTCGGGGAAGCCGGCGCGGGCCTCTGCAAAGGTTTCCTTGAAGGTGTCGATGAGCTTGGCTGGCGGGTCATCCGGGAGTAGCTCGTTATCGGGAGCCTCGGGGTCCACGATCTCTTCCGCCCGCCCGAAGTCGCCTGTCGAGATGATCTTGTAGACCCGTCTAGCGATTGCCTTGTTCTCTTCCGTCATGCTGGTTCGCCTTCCCAGGTGCCTTTGGTCTTGCCCGATACTACGACACACCCGGCACAAGGTTGCGTTCGGCCAACGAGGCCCGCACCATCTTTGCCGTGGGCCAACCCCTCAGCCCCTCCGGGGTGGCGTACATCCTGCAACTGAGCGCGTACTCCGCCCGATCCGGCACGGGGAACAGGTCCTCGCTGTCAACCCTGATCGTCGGGCTGCCTGGGAACCGGAGCCTTCGGGCCTCCTCGTCGGTGTTGACCGCCACCAACTCGACATCGGCCTCAACCTCCTCCTGGGTAAGCACACCGCGCAAGGTCTCCTCCGCCGCCCGGTAGGTCGGGCACCCGTCGAAGTACAGCACCTCTATCCGCACAGTCGCGCTCCTCAAGCCGCCGAACATGGACACACATACAATATCGCGTATGTGTCTAGTAGACTCTGTTCACTCGAGTGCCTAGAAGATGAATTCTGCGAACTCCGGCTCTTCTGCTCCTTAGGTGCTTGGGATGTCGCTGACGTGCCTGGCGCGGATAACTCGCGGAGACTCAGAGCCACGCTGCACGAGCACTCTAACCTCCTCTCCGAGCGAGTGCTTGCGGATCGCAGTTTGGATCTCAGCAATGCTTTCCACAGGCTGATCGTCTACCTCCAAGAGGCGATCTCCTCCTTGAGCGTCGGTGAGGGACAGCGGGCTGCCGGCTCGCGGAGGTAGCAGCAGGAACCCTCGCTCTGTCTCTCCACTACTGGGCGCTGTCTCGCGCCATGCTTCGTTCACATAGTAGGTGCCGGCCGCCACGCATCCACACACACCCATGCTGCACATGGGGCATATGCAGCGGCACTCCAACCCTTGCTGCTCAAGCTCCCATGCGACCACGCTGGCGATGAGCTGGTCTATCTGCTGCGTTGCCTCAGCGTACGCCCGCAGGTGCCGCAGTGCGATCTCGCGCAGGGGTGGATCGTAGAGGCGAAGCCCCATCTCGCACAGCGTAGCGTAGCTGATCGCGGCAAAGTTGAAGGCCGTATAGTCAGCTCGTAGCACATCGGACACCGTTGGCGTCTGTACGCCATCCGCCTCACCCGCGCTTGCGCCAAACAAGGCAGAAACGGCGGTCCCGGTCGGCTCGACCGTCTCGTCTCCTGGCCTCTCCAGGTAAGCCTCGAGCGCCTCTCGCTGGCTTCTGGCTATCTCGCGGAAGTGCCGCACCACCGCCGCCGTCTCGGGATGAGCAAGCAGACTTTCTACGAGATGCGGGCACATCTGCGTATCTGCTGGCCAGGGGTGATCGTCGATATGAACCTAGCGCCCGCCAACGTCCATGACCTACACATGGCCGAAGAACTACTGCTCGAAAGAGGAGGCGCAAAGGGCGGGGCCTTAGGCGACAGGAACTATTGGAGTCCACGGCTTGCCGAGCGGCTCAAGGTCGAGGGGTTGGACTTGCTCGCGCCCTACAAGTCCAAAGACGGGAGACGGGGTACTGGCCCCGCTTTGTAGTGCGAAAGTGTCGCAGGATCGAGACGGTGATCGGGCACTGATGGGGCGCTACCGGATCAAGCAGATGTGGGCTCGAGACCGCTGGCACCTCACCTCTCGCTGGCTGCGCAAGGTCCTGAGCCACACCATGGGTGTTTACCTCTGCCAAGGAGCCGGGCACTGCTCTTCGCCGTTATGTTTCTCGGAGCTTAGCACGCATTGATCAAAACCTGCACACGGAGTTGGCTACCAATCCTATCAAAGGTGGTTTATTATCTTGATGCACTTGCAGCAATAGGGGTCGCTGTGTCAGCTGGATCCTCCTCAGCAACATCTTGCGAGAGGGACGTGAGTATCCACCTGAGTCTACTCGGAGGATTCTCCGTTCGGCTCGACTCGCAAGAGGTGACGGAAGCAGCCTTTGCCCGCCGCAAAGCTCGCAGCCTGCTGAAGCTCTTGGCGCTTCGCCCTGGATACCGGTTGCACCGGTATCAGGCGATGGACCTATTGTGGCCTGGACTATCTCCCCGAGGGGCAGCCGCCCAATTGTACAAGGCCGTCCACCACGTTCGGCAGGCTTTTGCCACCGTTTACCCCGAGCTCCCGCCAGAGACGCTCCTAGAAATACGTGGCGAGGTGCTTAGCCTGAAGGCTCCGGGCGGGATACATACCGATGTAGAAGAGTTCGAAGAGCTGGCTCAAGCGGCGATTCGCGATCGAGATCTGAACCTACTCCAGAGGGCGGTCGCTGACTACAGAGGGGATCTTCTCCCCACCGATCTGTATGAAGAGTGGACGGTAGAGTACCGCGATGTGCTACGAGAACGCTTTTTGGAGCTGTTGGTAAAGCTGGGCGAAGATTACGTAGCCGCCGGGTATCCGGCCGAGGCCGGAGATGTCTTCCGTCAGGTTCTGACGCGGGAGCCAACCAGGGAGGAAGCGCACCGTGGCTTGATGCGTGTTTACTCTGCCCGGGGCAGTACTGCCCGGGCACTGCACCAGTACCGGCTGTGTAAAGAAATACTGGTAGATGAATTAGGTGTGGATCCCTCTAACGAAACTACCCGGCTGTACCAGGATATCCTCAGAGGTGAGGTAAAGTCGCTCCACCTGCCAAACTCTCTGCCGAGCACGAAGCCCATACCTCTGCCGCCGCTGGCCGGTCGGCGGTCAGAGTTGGAGACGATCTCTACGCTGCTGGAGCGTCTGGGTAGCGGAGAGGGATCTGTCCTGGGTATAGAGGGGAGCACGGGCATCGGGAAAACCCGCCTTGTGCAGGAGATCCTGCAGATCGGTCGAGGTAAGGGTTACCAGGTCCTCATCGGCCACACCAATGAGTTGGAGGGCCCATCCCCATACACACCATTTATCGAGGCCCTGCGTATGGCCCTACGTGAGGATCTGACTCATGCCGGTCTGATTCCGTCGGAACTAGCCGTCGCCATACCGGAGCTTCCCCCAACCGCACAGCCGGTAGTCAGTGCCGATAAGGTAGCCGCTCAGAACGCCTTGTTTGCGGGAGTACTGCGTTTTCTCGCGGCTTGGGCACAGGACGTACCGGTCATCCTGATACTAGACGATCTGCATGTCGCCGACGAAGGATCGCTGAAGCTCTTCCACTATCTGGCTCGCCAGGCTTCATCGCAAGCGCTTCTGCTGGTAGGAACTTGGCGACCCCATGAACCCGGCGCTGCCCCGGCGCTAGAGACCGCGATCAGCAGCCTAGAGCGTCAAAACCTCTTGCACTTGCTAACTTTGGCACCCCTTTCCAAGACCGAACATCGCGCCCTGCTGGAGCAAGTCCTGAAAGGTAGTGTGGACGATCGGTTGACTAATGAGATCTATCGCATCTCTGAGGGCAACCCGCTTTTCGCAAGCGAGATAGCGCACCAGCTGGCCACCACCGACCAAATCTCTTTGAAAGAGGGCATGTGGCGCATCGCCAAACAGGAAACACTTCCTCTTCCTCCCTCGCTGCAGACGCTGTTCGGTCGTTATCCGGCGCGTCTCTCGCTACCGCCCTCCCTGCAAACGCTGCTTAACCGACACCTGAGAAGCATCTCGCCGGCAGCGCTCCAGCTACTCCAACTGGCCGCGGTGGTAGGCCGGGAAGTGTCCTTTCCGGTCCTCCAAGCCGATACGGGTCGGGATCGTGAACCAACTTCTCTACTAGACGTGCTGGATGAGCTCCTGGATGCACGGCTCTTGGAAGAGACCGGGTTGAGTTACAGGTTCCCGCACCCTTTGTTGCGCGAAGCCGTCTACCAACAAATGTCCGAAGTCCGGCGGCGAGCGCTCCATGGTCGAGTAGCACGCGCGCTGGAGATGCTTTACCGGGACGATCCGGAGATGCCTGTCGAGGCTGTTGCCTACCACTACCTGCAGGTCGGGGAGGTAGAGCAGGCGGTAGGCTACCTGATCCGGGCGGGAGATAGGGCTGAAGCGGTATACGCCCACGACGATGCGCTACTCCGCTACGAAGAGGCACTCTCGCTCCTGGAAGAGGAGATTAGCACAGGGCTGCTGCTCCTCTCGGCCGAAGTGCAGGAGCGGGTCGGCGATGTACACCGGGCAACTGGTGACGTGGCCCGCAGCGTGGAGGCGTACCGGACAGCGCTTGAGGCTTTGACCCTGGCGAACATAGCGCCCTCCGAAGGGCCTCAGTCTACCCTACACCGCAAGATCGCCCTGGGCGCCATCCTGACTACCGACATGGCCACGGCCTCCGAACATCTGGGGCGGGCCCGCGAGATGCTGGGCCCGGATTCTTTAGAAGAAGCCCGGTTGTTGATCGCCCAGTCCCTGTTCGAATGGCACCGTAACGCCCTCGAGGAAGCCGTGCAGCATGCGCTGCAGGCTTTGGAAATCGCCGAAGCGGGCGATGCCCAAGTCGAGATCACCCAAGCCTGCGAAATGCTAGCCTTGGCCTATCTACCGCTGGGTAACTGGGAAGAAGGGTTGAAATACGAACTGCGCCGCCAGGTGACGGGATGGTCGCCCGACGTCGTGGTGGCCACCGACGGCCACCTGTGCCTGTGGGAGTACCACGTGCACGGCGACGATCCGTACCAAAAAGCCCAAGAGTTTATAGAAACCGTGGCAGAACATGCTACCGCTGTCGGAGACCTGCGGTGCGTAGCCGTCTGCCACTATGCTCTGGGCAGCATGGCCTTTTTGCGGGGCCATTTGGAACCGGCAGCGCAGAATCTGGCTCGGGGCTTGGAACTCAACCGGCGCATCGGCTCATCCGCTGGTGTGGCCTACACCCTGGCACGCCAAGCCAGCTTGATGACGGCTCAAGGAGACGCCGAAACCGGTTTCAAATGCTGGAGAGCTTGTGGAGACGGCTAAGAGGATGGAAGAGGAGCGGCGGATGTGCACCGTCTGTGGCTTGCAGTTGTATCCTGCCTTGGCCTCTTTCCAACTTGCTTCCGGTGACCTGGAGACAGCATGGGCCTACACGGAGAAGGCTCAACAACTGGCGGAGGCGGGCCAAAACCGAGCTGGGGAGGCACAAGTGTTGCGGGTGCGGGGTGAGATCCACGCCGCGCGAGGTGATCCGGGCGAAGCAAGAGCCTGCTTGGCCAGGGCAGCAGATATCTTTCGAGAGCTAGACCAGCGCTACGATCTGGCGCGCACGTTGCGGATCTGGGGCAATCTGCCTATCGGGACAAATCCCGAGACGCAAAGAGGCGGCCGGGCCCAGCCACGCTAGGCGAATTTCTAAACCGGTCATCGTTAACCTCATTTCGCTTGCACGAATAACCTTTGAGCTGCTCATTAGAAAGCGCCCATCGGAGCAAGCCGTGGGGAGATCTTGGGAAGATTTTGGGAAGCTGTGCCATTTACGCTTAAGGCAAGGATAAACGATGCGGTCTCTTCGTGGAGCAGCACCAGCCAAAGGAGAAGGCCATGAAGACGGTGAACGGGATAGACATCGGGAGTCTCTTAATGGTAGAAGCTGAGATTCCGCCTGTCTGCCACATCGAGACTCACGAGCCCTCCGAACCGTTTCTAGTGCCGGCGGAACTGAACTTAGAACCTGTCGAAGGGGCGACGATCGGGCCGGTTCGTTACCCAGCGACGGAGGACAAGCGGTTCTTCTGGAGCCCAGCGGTGCAGCTGATCGAAGTGGAGCTGGATGTTAATTCGGATAAGAGTTGTAACAACGAGAAGAAACCAGAGGGAAATGGCGATGCAAACCCTGACTAATCACGAACTGGACATGTGGTCGTTCTACGAACCAGGGGATTGGCCCCTTGCAAAGACGAATACAGACTTTATCTGGTTTCTGCTGAGTCCTAGTACGCAGAGCATGGAGATAATTGACCTCGATTGCGACCACATGACTCTTGCTTTATATGGACCACCTGGGGAAGACGGAGTACCTGGGGTAGTTCGGAGAATACTCGAAAGAGCGAGTATACAGCCAGGCGAACGGAAGCTCATAGTCGCTGCGATATACGATAGCTATCCGGGAATTCCTTGCGAGAAACGGCGGATGGCCAGAACCGTTGCCGCCTATTTCGATGTTCCGTGGAAAGTAAGAGCTTGACATGAGTAGCAGAAAGGAGGTGAAAACAAATGACAACTGAAAGACATGTGCAGCGCCAGCCGATTGCCGGCACCTCGCAGCTCAACCTCGGGGCCACGCTCGTCGCTCTCTCGGGCATAGGTCTGGTGGGTTACGGGGTGATGTTCCTGATCCGCAACTTCACCGGCTTTATCGAGCTGGGGCTCACCCCAGAGCACGTGGGCGGCACCCCAGCCCAGATACACACCTTCAGCCCCAACCTCTACGAATACATAAGCCACCTGCAGGTGGCTGTCTCTGGGTTCATCATTGCGCTAGGGGTCGTGATCATCGCCCTCGCATGGTACGGGATCAGAAAGGGCGAGCGCTGGGCGCTATGGACGGCGTTTTTGGGTCCGCTGATCGGAGTAGGAGTGGCTGTACCTTTGCACTTCCCCTATGGGATCGCCACTATGGGGCACCTGGGCCTGATCTACCTCGACGCCCTGATCCTGTTAGTCGGAACGGTGCTCGCCTACACCGGCCTGCGCAAGGCGGAGGACTAAGTGATGATCCCCTAGAAGCGCAGACGCAATCTGTTAGGAAGGAGGACATAATGGCGACGATCAACGGGGTGAACGTTGACCAGCTCGTCTCTACGATCGAAGCGATAGAGGAGAACCCCAGCCTGGCCGAGTTCAAGTTTCGGACCGAGACGCAATGGATCGAAGGGGGCCACACCCGGACCAAGGTCCAGGGCTTCTACGGCGCTGGCGCCGAGGACACTTCGCGCGTCGAGCCGTTCTACCTCGAGGGGGATGAGCCGCCGGTGCTCCTGGGCACCAACGCGGGGCCGAACGCGGTCGAAAGCGCACTGCATGCCCTGGCCTCGTGCCTCGCTGTCGGGTTCGTCTACAACGCCGCCGCCCAGGGCATCAGCGTCGATGCGCTGAACTTCGAGCTGGAAGGCGAGATCGACCTGCACGCTTTCCTAGGGCTCTCGGATGACGTGCGACCAGGTTACAAGAACATCAGCCTCCTCTACTGGGTCGAAAGCGATGCTCCGCGGGAGGAGATCGTGGAGCTCTGCGAGTATGTTCAGAGAACCTCACCCGTGCTGGATCTTATCCGCAATCCCGTGCCGGTCTCCGTGCGGCTGGCAGAGGGAACGGCCAGAGCCAGATCCTGAGGTGGGACGGCCCAGAGGACGAGGCTCCGGGCGACTGGCCGGTTCGTCAGAACTCGCCAGTCGCCCCTTTTCGGCGGAGGGCATGAAGATGAGGAAAGTAGATTATGGAAGGGAACTGATGAGCGATCATACACTCGAAAATCAAGACCTTGACGTAGAAGTCCTGCGAGAGGCCATCCAGGAGGAGTACGCCGAGGTGGCGGCCAACCCCCATAAGGGCTTCCACTTCCACACCGGTCGTCACTTGGCCCGCATGCTGGAGTACGCCGACGAGTGGCTCAAGGACATTCCAGAATCCTCAATCGAGTCCTTCGCTGGTACCGGCAACCCCTTCAGCCTGGGCGAGCTGCATCCTGGCGAGCGGGTCGTGGACGTAGGATGCGGCGCCGGGATAGACACTCTGATCGCGGCGAAAGAGGTCGGCTCCGAGGGCCGAGTGATAGGGGTGGACATGACCCCCTCCATGCTGGAGAAGGCTCGCCATGCTGCGGAGGAGATGGACCTCGCCAACGTGGAGTTCCGGAAGGGTTACGCTGAGGGGCTGCCTATTGCCGACAAGTGGGCGGACGTGATCATCTCCAACGGCGTGCTCAACCTCATGCCGGACAAGGCGGCGGCGCTGGAAGAGATGGCGCGGGTGCTGAAGCCCCGCGGTCGGCTGCAGATCGGGGACATACTGGTGCAGAAGCCTGTCCCCGATAGCGCCAAACGCAAGATAGAGCTCTGGACCGGGTGAATAGCCGGTGCTCTGCTGGAAGCAGAGCTAGAGGTCACGGTCGTGACCGCCGGCTTCGTGGGATTCGAGATCACCTGGCGCAAAGACGTCTTCAGCGATGCTCCCCAAGCAGGTAGCGCTGAGAAGTTCGGTACGTTGGGCATCAACTTCCGGGCTTGTAAGGCTGCCACCGAGGAAGAGTGGTCCGCGGCTATGGCGGCATTAAGCTGCGAGATCCCGCTCGGCGCTACAGGAGAAGAGGAAGCACGGCCCACACCTCTATAGCCTTTAGTCTAGCCACCGGACAGTTTTGGTAGAGAGCGGGGAAGCAAGCGGATAGATGGCCTCGTTACTTGAGCCAAGCACCTATCCAGCATATTGCACCCCCAGCCGGAACACGCTGTGATCGCGCCCATCACTGCGGTCCACCATACGCCTTTGACCCCGTTTGATCACTCGTGCTCCGTGCTCCACCAGCCACACATAGAGCATCGCCACCGCCAAGGTTAGCCGAGAGAGCCGTCCGAAGCTACGTAGTTGGGTGCTTTCCAGGTCGAATCCGTGCCCCTTGGAAATCTGCAAACATCTGCTCGATCCACATCCGCCTTCGATAGCACGAGAGAGCTTTTGCGCACTCGGGCAAATTCGTCGCCAACAGCCACGGCTCCTTTTCGCCCCTCTTCCAATAGAGCACCAGGTTCGTCCGGTGGGCGTCTAAGCGGCTCAAGAAGGCTCCCTACAACCATACCCTTTCCCCTCTTGGCTCGATCAACTCCCCCAACACGTAGTAGAAGCTCCACTCCTCCAGTTGCTCTATCAGCGCCACCGCTACGAATTCGCTGTCGCCGACCACCGAAACCCGCGCTGCCCCATCGGGCATAAGGCGCCTGATGCCGAGGCCTTCTTACTGCAACCGGACTGCGACGCCCTGAGCCGTGGCGCTGCGGGTTGCTGCCCGCGAGAACCCGGCCGTTCTGCTAAAGCTGCACCGAGGAGGCTATTGGGGGAGCCCAATAGAGGACACTCGCGAGAAGGAGCCCGCCGCCCTCCGGGCTTTTGTATCATCAGCAGCTACCCGGTGGACGGGTCTGGCGAGAGTTCCCATGGCCTGGTCCATTGGGAGGCGGGCATCACGCCGAGGAGGTGCGCGAGCGCCGCGAGGCGCAGCAGCACAGCCGCCCAGCCTGACCCTTGAGTTCTCCCCTCACTGTCCTCGACACTATGGTTGTCGTGGCCGCGATGGTCCGTCAGCGGCGGTAATGGATGCCGTGGCAACAGGAGGCGTGGAACTCGCCATCAGCGACGACCAGCTCGCTGAACTCGTGCGCGTTATGGGCTACGAGGACATCCAGGGCGCGATCCAGGGACCCTTGCGCGCCTTAGAGGTGGCGCTCGACATCGGTAACATGGGGTTCATGTACCACCCTCGCCGTCTCGACTGGCCGAGTCTTAGGGACCCGAAGGACGGTTGGATCTTCGACTTGGCGCACGCCGCCGGCGCGGACTACATCGTCTCCTACGACAGAGCGGTGAGGGACGCAGCCGCAGAGCTCGGGTTCGTTGCTGTCCTTCCGGAGGAGTTGCTGGAGATCCTTCGCCGCCAGTACGAGGTCTGATCTCGAGGGTCCGATTGGCTGACGTCAGCGGCATCGTACCGGGCACCGACCGAGGATCGCAGGCGCACTGCAACCGTACTGCGACCGGGCCGGTACACGCCAGTACGCAGCGGGCACCAAATTGCCTGCGATACGCCAAGAATCCCACAGGTAAGCCAAATCACCGGACGCACCAGGATATTTTGGAACGTGCCCGAGCAAACTCGTAGCTGGAGCAGATCAGCGGTTGGAGTCCGCTCGTCGGCTCTCCTTGGTCGCTCTACCTACGAGCTGCCAAGTCCCCTGACAAATGTCTCATTCGGGTGATGCACCGGGGCGTCACGTACGCTACGATATGTTCTAGTAAGGTGGGTTATGTCGAACGCCCGGAGCGCACAGCGATGACAGCGTCCAGTGCTGGAGAGGAAGGCTGTTCATTGGTCCCGGAGGGGCCGACAAGGCACGGCCGGCTATGGCGGTGGCCTTAGAGGCTGTGGAGGGTCTCAAGGACAAAGTGAGGTGGGTCGGGTTGCCTCGCTTTCGGAGTCGATCTCACGTCGCACATCTTATGCAGATATTGCTGACAGCATGGACCATGTCTAAACAGGAAGGACGTCTAGGAGTACGCCTACCGGACGATCCGAGGGAGGCTGGGCGGGGCTTGACGGCCCTGCAAGCCAAAGATGGACACTAATTGAGCGAAGATCACGGAAGGAGAGGCTGTGGATCATCAGGACGCGTTCACGACCGAAACAGCAGGACTCCCGGAAGCGTCGAGCCCGAGCATAGTCCGCCTCTACGACGGCGATAGCTTCGATCTACGCATCTACCCTGTACGCA
Organism: Rubrobacteraceae bacterium; assembly: GCA_021156345.1. The sequence continues at coordinate 11,076 of JAJNDJ010000073.1, forward strand.
AGCGCATCGGCGACGCCGAGGTGCGCATGCTCGGATACAACGGCTCGATACCTGGTCCGACGCTGCACGTCGAGCAGGGCTCGGAGATCACCGTGCAGGTGACCAACGACGGCGACGTCGAGGCGACCGTACACTGGCACGGTCTTAGGCTACAGAATCTTTACGACGGGGTGCCCCAAGAGACGCAGGCGCCTATTCAGCCCGGAGAAGCGTTTACCTACAAGCTTCGGTTCCCCGACCCAGGACTCTACTGGTACCACCCGCACATCCGCGAAGACTTCGCCCAGGAGATGGGTTTGTACGCCCCGATCATCGTCGAACCCTCCGACTCTTCGTACTGGCCTGCCGTCGACCGGCAGCTGACCATCACCTTAGACGACGTGCTCATCGAGGACGGAAAGCTGGCGCCCTTCAAGCGCTCAGGACCAACCTTCACCGCAATGGGCCGGTTCGGGAACTTAATGCTGATAAACGGCGAGAGCGAG
>JAJNDJ010000074.1 GCA_021156345.1 Rubrobacteraceae bacterium
CTCTCTGGGCGCGACGTTCAACGCTATGGCAGTCTCCCTCAAGGGGGCTTTCGACCAGATAGAGCAGGAGAAGGAGCGCGGGAGCGCCATACTCGACGGTATGACGGACGCGGTCATCGGTGTGGACAGAGACCTGAACCCGGTCTTTTTGAACCCCCGCGCAAGGAAGCTCCTCGAGTCATCCGACCATGCCTTCCACAATCGCCTGCAGGAGGTACTCGCCAAGACCCGATACAGCGGTCCCGTGACAGAGGCCGGGGCGAAGGCGGGGGACAGGATCATCGAGATCCGGGCTGCCCCCCTCGAGGACGGGGCGCTCGCCATCCTGCGCGACGTCACTGAGGAGCGCCATATGCAACGCGTCAAGGCCGAGTTTATCGCCAACGCTTCCCACGAGCTCAAGACACCTCTGACGGCCCTCTCCGGCTACCTGGAGATGCTCGAGGATGAGGAGGATGAACGGGTCAGGGCGGAGTTCCTGAACGACATGCGAGCCCAGACCAGGCGCCTGCAGAGCCTGGCACGCACGCTGCTCGACCTCTCGCGCCTCGACGCCAACGCCGTCACGTTCCGAAAGGAGGAGGTCGACCTCGAAGACCTGCTCCACGAGCTGCGCAGGGACTTCGGCTACACGGGCCGCTCACTGAACATCAGGGCCGAGGAGGATGTGCCGCCCGTGGAGACAGACCCGAACCAGCTACACAGGGCTCTCGCTATCCTCGTGGACAACGCCCTCAAATACTCGGATGAGGGGTCGCCCGTCGACCTCGGCCTCTCCCTCCAAGATGGGCGGGTCGTTATCAGCGTAAGGGACCGCGGTTGCGGCATCCTGGAATCCGAGATACCCCACATCTTCAACCGTTTCTACCGAGCCCAGGGTTCGTCGCGCGCTGATGGTACAGGCCTCGGACTGGCCCTCGCCCATGAGATCACAGACCACCTCGGTGGTGAGATCCAGGTTCAAAGCCGCCCCGACGCCGGAAGTATCTTCTCCGTTCTACTCCCCCTGGCCGCAGACCCCCCTGGCAAGAACGGGAGCCGCGCTCTTAAGTCTCTGCCTGAGGTATAGCTTACGCTTTAGCGGCTCAAGGGGTACAATACATTTGGGGTAGCATGGCCTCCGTAGATTCTCCCCCCTCCCTACGGACCGTGCTGCCCCTTCATGAGCTATTCAGCAAGTCACACTTCAGCAAGCAAAGAGCTGACTTGCTCAAAGGACCACGGGGAGACCGAGAAGGGTCAGGAGGGGTCGTACGGGGGCGAGCAGGATGCTCAAGACGGGGAGCTTGGTCACGAACGAGATCAGGATGATGCCGAGCAGGATCATGGGTCCGTACTGGTTCATGAAGTCTACAAAGCCGTCAAGGGCGCGCGGCAGGAAAGGGAAGATCACCTTCGAACCGTCGAGCGGGGGGATCGGGATCAGGTTGAAGACGAAGAGCAGGGCGTTGGTGAAGGCGACCATGACCACGAGTATGAACAGGTAGCCATCCTGATCTCTGAAGGGTGGAAGCAGATACAGGGCTGCGCACACGGCCACGATCAGGAGGTTCGAGACGGGTCCTGCGAGAGCGACGGCCACGGGTCCGAACACGCCACCCCGGAGCTTGGAGGGTACCACCGGCGTTGGCCTGCCCCACCCGAAGCCGGCCAAGAGAAGCATCATGCTGCCCAGCAGGTCGAGGTGTGAGGCGGGGTTCAGGGTCACCCTACCGTCGCGATAGGCCGTATCGTCCCCGAGGAAGTAGGCCGAGGTCGCGTGGGACGCCTCGTGCACCGTTATACCTATGACCAGGCCGAGGAGGAAGGCCACAGCGGCGGACGCGTTCCATTGGAAGAGGCTCAAGAACATAGACGTTCGTATGATACACGCATGTCAGCGAGTCAGCACTTCAGCCAACAAAAAGCTGACCAGATGACAAGCGAAAGCCGAAGGCTGGCGCGAGCTGCCGAAAGCAGAGCGCCTTAGCCGGACTTGGAGACATAGACGGTGACGTGGTTGCCGGCGTCGGTAGTGTAAGAGGAGAGTTGGGGCTCCAGGACTTCAGCCGAGTCAGCCACGGTACCTAGTTCGGTCTTACCGGCCGTGACGGAGTCGTTGACGCCCGCTTCGCCGTCGCTACGCACCAGGGCGACGCTAAGGCGGACGTCAGGATTGGCGTCTGGTTTTATCTCTATGACGTTAGCGTTCTGAACCATAGGGTCGGGACGGATCGCCGTGACCGTGCCTGTCACAGGGGTGTAGACGGTGGTCCCCGTCGCTGCGCCGACGTCGACGGCACCGGTCTGTGGTCCACCCCGACCTGCGGCGTCCATGACGTAGTAGTGAATCCTCTCCGGTGTCTCTCCGCTGAGTAGCAGGCCGAGGACGACATTGGCCGAGAGGTTCTTGCCTCGCGGTTCCATTGCGGCGAGGCTCTCGCCCTCGGGATGGTACCCGAGCCCGGTGAGGCTCGCGGGACGGATCGGGGTGGAGATACTTACTGCTGAGGCTTGCGCCAGCACAGTGGCGGGACCAGCGTTGTTCGGGTCGATAGGGACGGCGCGCTCTGACGTGTCCGAAGCCTTGGTCTGGACGAAAACAGCGAAGACCAGCGCGACGGCGCCGAGCACCAGCAGGGAAACGGCCATAAAGCGCCTTCGCCTGTAGACTTCGCCCCGCTTCGCCTTTCTGGTCTCGCGCAACTCGATAAAGCTGCTCTCGGTGCGTTCGCCCGCTGGGCCTGGTCGTGCGGTTATACGCCGATGGACCGGCGCTTCCCGCCGACCCCCAAGATGTTGGGCCCCCTGTGCGTTTCCCCCTCTCATACTGGGCCGGGATTATACAGAGGGGCATGCTGAGTGTAAACTCGCGCGCCGCCTCGTCAGGGGCTGGTATATTTCGTATCGTAGAGATCCGATCGGAGTCCGGGTGTCAGCCAGAAAACTGGTCGTTTCGACATACCTGCAGTACATCGTGCTCGCGGTGGGGATCCTACTGCTGGTGTCCTTTGTGCGCCAGGTCAGCGGCGTGCTGCTGACCTTCCTGGCCGCCGGTGTCCTGGCCTACACTTTGAATCCCCTCGTGCGTCGTCTAGAAGGACTGCGGATACCGAGGGTTATAGCCGTGATCGGGGTGTTCCTCGTCTTGATCTTCGTCGTCGTTGTGACGTTGCTTCTGATCATCGTTCCATCGGTCGGGCAGGTACAGATCGTGGTCAGTAACCCGCAAGATCTCGTCGACCAGGTCATCGCTATGCTCAATCGGATCCAGGACGTGCCCTACGTCGGCCGGTACGTGGCCGAGTTGGATCAGGATCGGATCCTGCAACTCCTGAAGGCAAACGCGCCGTCGGCGGAACAGGTCGCCAACGTTGCGACAGGCGTCATCGGTGGGGTGTTCGGAGTCTTCGGGACCCTGTTCAATTTGCTGCTGATGGTGCTTGTCTCAGTGTACCTGCTGTTGGAGCGGGAGAAGATCACCCGCGCTCTGCTGAATACGATTCCCGAGACGGTCCGTGACCAGAGCCTGGAGCTATTCTATGCGGTCGAGCAGACGCTCGTCAGGTACCTGAGGGGGCAGATCTTCCTGTGCGCCATCATGGGTCTTATTGGAGCGGGGATAATGTACTTCACCGTCGGGAAGTATGCCCTCCCTGTGGGAGCCTGGGTTGCGGCGACGGAGATCATTCCCGTCATAGGGGCCTTCCTCGGGGCCGTGCCCGCGGTCGCGATCGCGCTCTTCGTTCCCCAAGGGGGGTTTGTCCAGGCCCTGATCGTCGCCGGGCTCTTCCTGGTAGCCCAGCAGTTGGAAGGCAACGTGCTGGTGCCGAGGATACAGGGCGGCTCGGTGGGGGTCCATCCGCTCTGGGTGCTCTTCGCCACGCTGGCCGGAACGGCACTCTACGGGCTGATCGGCGCCGTCTTCGCCGTCCCCGTAGTCGCCATCATCGCAGCGACGCTCCGCTACCTGCGCGGGACCCTGATCTTCGAACGCTGGGGGAAACCGCCTGTCAAGCCTGTCGAGGAGCCGGAAGCGGGCACGCCGGCTGCCAGGCTGGGCGCCGGCGGGGACCGCAAGGAGGACGACAAATGACTATCCCTCACCGCGAACCCCGGAAACCCTCCTTCAGAGAGGCTTCGAAGGACGCGCTCCTTCTCGTCCTGCATCCACTCGTCCGGTGGCTCTCTGTCATGCGGGTTCGCCCCGACACGCTCACGGTTATCGGCTGGACCCTGGCGCTCTTTTCCGCGGTGCTTTTCGGCCTGGGATACGCGAGGATCGCCGGTGCGGTGATGCTCCTGGGGGGGCTCTTCGACGCGCTCGATGGAGCCGTCGCCCGCGAGTCGAACAGGATGAGCTCCTTCGGCGCCTTTCTCGACTCGACCCTGGATCGACTCTCGGAGTCGGCGGTCTTCGTCGGCCTGATCTTCTTCTACGCCAGCACGGCCCACCCCTACGGAGCTCTACTCGCCGCTGTGGCGATGACGTTCTCACTCCTTACCTCTTACGCCCGCGCCCGCGCCGAAGGCCTCGATATAGACTGCGAGGTCGGACTGCTGGAGCGCGCAGGGAGGATCGTGATCCTCTCGGTGTTCTCGATAGTCGGCCTGCCGACGGTCGGCCTCGGCCTACTCGCGGCAGGAGCCCTCGTAACCACAGCCCAGCGCATCCTCCATGTCCGCCGTGCGACCCGCAGATAAGGAGACCCGCAACGCGGCCGGCGACTACACCAGTAAGACGGCGTACGAAGTCTCCCGCCTCTCCAGCCGCATGAAAGAGGGAGGACATCCAGCCCCACTCGGAGATCCCACCTCAGGGGTCGTGCTCGTACTCGAAAAGCCCTTCGGCCCCAGCACCCTCGAAGCCCTCGAACTCAGCCTGCAGGCCCTCAGATTGCAACAAGCCTACGTTACGTACGAGTCGACCGGGCTGCTGGCACAGGAGATTCAAACCACAGAACCTATCGTCCTCGTGGCAATAGGTGCCGGCGCCGCCCGCGATATCGACGCCATCGACTACCCGCTCGTCAGGCAACCCTTCTCAGAAGCGGAACCTGGTGTGTGGTTCCCCTGGACGAAGGGCACGAAAGGCCTCCTCACACCCGCCCTCGCCCCGGCGCTGGACGACGACGCAGCCAAACGACGCTTCTGGCTGGCCTTCCTGACCCTGAGAAACCTCACAAACAGACCATGATTTCCCACCATACCCACGAAACCACCCGAAACGTACTCTACAGATAACGCTTTTCAACCACGTTACAAGTATTAAGTTTTGTTAATCATCTATTTCGTATGGGAAACACAGATTCCCCATACTTAAGCCACTTTCAAAAGCGGGAGGAACGCTGGAGACGGTGGGGTGCATTGCACAACATATAGTGTTCTTCTAAAGTGCCCGCCCTAGGAGGGGGGATTCTCTAGCAGGTCCCCTTACAAAATTTACATAACCTACTGGAAGGAGCCTGGGCGTATGCCTCGGAGGGCGAGTTTGTTCGTGTTTCTAGGTCTTGCCATTGCGCTCGTGTTCGTAACGGGCATCTCGCGGCCTACAACAATTCGCTCTACGAGATGAACCAGTTGAACGGGCAGATCACCAGGACGACGGAAGACCTCAGGGCGGCAAAAGAGCGACTCGCCGTGGCCAAAAAGGCTCTGGAAGAGCGTGCTGCGCAGGTTTACAAGAGTGGGAACGTAGCCTTCATGGATGTTCTGGTCGGGGTGGACAACTTCTCCGAGTTCGCCTCCAGGCTGAATCTGTGGGTTAGGCTGCTTGACAGGGAGAGGGCCGAGTTCCTGGAGGTCCGCGAGGCCCGAAACGATTTGGCGGCTCGCAGGGACAGTCTCGAGGCCCAGCGTGAACAGAGGGTCGCTGCGGTCGAGACTGCTATCGCCCAGAGAGAGCGCGCCAACGAGGCCAAGGCACAGGCCGAAGCTTATCTGAACTCCCTCAACGCCGAGCTCAGGGATGCGATCCAGGCAGCCCAGGATCGGCAGGCCGCGCAGGCTCGCGCGGCTGCGGCGACGATGGTCGAGAAAGCGCCGGAGCCCGTCGAAGAGCCCGAGCCGATACCTGAGGTACAGGTCTCCCAGGTCAAGCAGGCAAGGGTGCCGCGGGCCGATCTGCAATCCGAACGGGCTGCCGCCGAGCGTCAGGCCGCCGCACGGGCCGCCGCCGAGAGGGCGGAGCGGCTCGCAGAAAGGCGCGCCGCAGAGCGCGAGGCCGCCAGGAAAGCGGCGAAGCAGGCTGCCGCAGAGCGCGAGGCCGCCAGGTTGGCAGCCGCGAAGGCTGCCAGGCAGGAAGCCAGAGAGGAAGCCCAGAGACAGGCCGAGCTCGCCGCCCAGCGTGCCGCAGAGAGGCAGGCCGCCAGGAAGGAGGCAGAGCGTCAGGCCGAGCTGGCAGCCCGTCGAGCCGAGATCGAGGAGGCCGCCGCGGAACAGGCTGCCGCAGAGCGCGAGGCCGCCAGGCTGGCAGCCGAGCGGCGTGCCGAACGGCGGGCCGACCGGCGAGCCGAAGAACGCGTCGCCGAGAGTGCCGAGGCCAGCGCTTCTGCAAGCGCCGCTGCGGAAGAAGCCGCCGCTGAGAGGGGAACCGAAGAACGCGCCGAGACCAGCGCATCTGCCAGCGCATCTGCTCCCAGTTCGAAAGGCTCCGGGGGAGGCGGAGGTGGTTGGGGCGACAGCGCTGGGGCTTCCTCCGCCAGCGCGACAGCGAGTGCCTCCGCTTCCGGCGCGCCTGCCGGCGGGGGGGTGAGTGGTTCGGGCGACGACGTGCTCGCCATCGCCGACGATCACCTGGGGACCCCATACGGGTTCTCTCCTCCTGGGCCCTGCGTGGCCTTCGAGGCCGAGGACTGCTCCTGCTTCACGATGCTGGTTTTCCAGGAGTTCGGCATCGCCCTACCTGATTCACCGGGTGGGCAGATGGGCTACGGGACCGCTGGCTACGTCGGGGCGAGGAGGCTCCTCTAGCGAGACTCTTCTAGCAGACGGGAAGCGAGGGAGGTCTAGTACGGGCCTCCCTCTCGTGTCTGGCGTTCTCCTGGCGCCGCCCATGATTCCAACCTAGTGCAGCCCGCCGGTCCACGCGGCGGGTTAGTGTCGTATACATCTGGGTAAGTAGTTTCCCGAAGTTGCAAAGTTACGCTTCCGGCAAGCTATCTCGCCTGATTGCGTGTGGGGAGCCGGATGACCGAGAGGTCCGATGGAGCGTGAATCAGCCAGGATAGTAGAAGGGGGAAGCGGGCTATCGGACCCGATCTCACTTACCCTACCGAGCAGCCCGGAGTACGTGTTGCTCGCCCGTTTGGTCATGGGCCAGGCCGGACGTCTGGCAGGACTCCAACCGGACGAGGTCTACGACCTCAAGCTAGCCGTTACCGAGGCGGTGACCAACGTGATCCGCCACGCCTCCGTGGAGAGCTACGAGATCGAGTACAGGGTCTTGCCGATGGGCGTCGAGGTAAGCGTCACGGATGCCGGCGGCGGTTTCAGTGTTGCGGATCTCACGGGTGAGTCGGACGAGCATGGTGGGTTCGGCCTCACCGTGATCCGCAACCTGGTGGACGAGTTGGTGCTCGACTCGACCAAGGGCGGAG
>JAJNDJ010000075.1 GCA_021156345.1 Rubrobacteraceae bacterium
CGCTTTGGGGGCGACGAGGAGAGGGCCGAGACGCCGTACAAGGGTATCACCCCACTCACCGCGGAGGACGTCGCCGAGTGCGTGAGGTGGGCCGTGAGCATGCCCCCGCACGTCAACGTGGACCGCATAGATGTCAAGCCAGTCCGTCAGGCAGGCGTCGCCCGGTTTGTCCGTGAGGCGTGAAGGTCCCCGAGCGAGAAGACGGCGGGGACCGGGGCTCGACCCGAAACCCGCATAGATAAGCCCAATTACCGGACGCACTAGGATAGGCCAGAACGTAGGGGAGTAAACTCGTAGTGAGCAGGACAGCGGTTCGAGTCCGCTCGTCGGCTCTCTATCTCTTTTGGGCTTTGCGGGGAAATGTTGAGCAGAAGAGGTGTTGCCCGAAGTCCACGAAGAAGCTTCAAGAATAGTGCAGTGAACTCGGGCAGCTTAACCTCTCCGTGGAGTATGATGTCGTTGTTATGCGACCGGAGACGTGCATAGGAGCGCGAGACCGCTTCCTTCTCCTATCGCTTATGTGAGAGATCAGTCCCCAGTTTGGGAGGTTAGCTGTCATGAAGCCTGGTCCATCAAAGGGGAGAGCCCATGGGCGTCCGGTGGACGAGCGAGGTTTTCTGGACTCGCAGCCGCCCGAACTGCGCATCGAGGGAGCTCTAGAGGAGATCCGGAGGCGGGTCGTGGAGAGCGGTAGGCGGGTGGCCGTCCTCGACGACGACCCGACCGGCGTCCAGAGCGTGCACGGCGTGCCGGTTCTTACCACCTGGGCGATCGAAGACCTGCGCTGGGCGCTAGAACAAACAAGCCCGACCTTCTACATCCTGACCAACTCCCGCAGTCTCGCGGAGGAAGAGGCGATTGCCATGAACCAGCAAATCGCCCGCAACCTCTCGGAGGCCGCCGCGCCTGGGACGGACTTCGATGTCGTTAGCCGCAGCGACTCGACTCTGCGCGGCCACTACCCGGCGGAGACTGACGCGCTCGCGGAGGTGCTCAGGGAGGGAGGGCGTGGACCCGACGGCCTTGTCTTGTGCCCCGCTTTCTTCGAAGCCGGTAGGATCACGGTTGACGACATCCACTGGGTGCGCCAGGATGGGAAGCTAGTCCCGGCGGGACGAACGGAGTTTGCTTCCGACCACAGCTTTGGCTACCGCTCCTCGGACCTCAAGGCGTGGGTCGAGGAGAAAACCGGGGGACGCATTAAGACCCACGAGGTTGTCAGCGTGGGCCTCGCCGACCTTCGCGAGGGCGGTCCCGAGCGTGTCCTGGAGCTCCTTGAGGAGGCGAGCGGAGGGAGACCGGTGGTGATCAACGCTGCATCCTTCGCGGACCTCGAGGTCTTCGTGCTCGGCCTGCTTGCGGCGGAGGAGGAGGGCAAACGCTTCCTCTGCCGTACGGGGCCATCGTTCGTGCGGACGCGGGGTGGCATCACCGAGCCGAAGATCCTCCGACCCGAGGATCTCTACCGCATGAGGCCTAAAGAGGGCCACGGGCTCGTCTTGGTCGGTTCCTACGTGCCCACGACCACCCGCCAGCTCGAAGGAGTGCTCGCGCTTGACGGGGTACGCGGCGTCGAGATGTCGGTGCCGCGGCTCCTGGAGCCTGGGAGCAGGGAGGACGAGCTGGGACGGGTGGCGGAGGACGTCAACGGTTCGCTGGCTTCATCGGAGGTCGTGGTCTACACCAGCCGCGAGCTCGTAACTGCAGGTAAGGCGGGGAGCGCTGGACTTTCGAACTTCGAGATTGGGACTGCGGTCTCAGGCGCTTTGGTCGACGTGATGAGGCGGGTGGACCGGACGCTGCCGCTCTCCTTCGTGGTGGCGAAAGGCGGGATTACATCCAGCGACATCGCCACTAAGGGGCTCGAGGTGCGGAGGGCCGAGGTTGCGGGGCCACTCTTGCCGCCAGGGATCGTGCCGGTCTGGATCTTACCGGAGGAGAACGACTTCCCGGGACTACCGTATGTGATCTTCCCGGGCAACGTCGGCGGTCCGGGTTCTTTGGCCCAAGCAATAGAGATCCTGCGGGGAGAGCGCTAGAGGCTCTAGAGGCCGGTGTACGAGGACGCGAAGGAGGCACGAGCCCGGTGGAAACCGCAACGGAGACCAGATTCGGAGAGATACTGAGCCGAGCGCAGGAAACTGGCCGAGCTGTCGGCGCGTTCACCTGCTACGACCTCTTGGGCTTCGAGGCCGTGGTCCGCGCGGCCGAGTCTTATCGCGCGCCAGCGATGATCCTCGTGAGCCCGTCCTCCTTCGAGGCGGAGGGCGGCGGACGGCTCGTGCGGGCCTTCGGAGCCGCGGCCAAGGCCTCCTCGGTCGAGGTCCTTGTGCAGCTCGACCATGCTGGGGACGAGCGTCTCATAGAGCGCGCCGCCGACTGCGGGGTGGAGGCAGTGATGGCCGATGGCTCGAAGCTCCCCTTCGCCGAGAACCTGGCCTTTGCCCAGTCTGTGGTGGACTCGATGCGTCCCCGCGGTGTAGGAGTCGAGGCTGAGCTCGGCCGGGTGGAGGGCCACGAGGATGAGGCGGGTGAAACCTTGAGTGGCGCGATGACCGAGCCGGGCGAAGCCGAGGAGTTTGTCAAGCGGAGCGGCGTGGACTGCCTCGCGGTCGCAGTCGGCAACGTCCACGGCCACTACTCCGGCACGCCTGAGATCGACTGGAGTAGGCTCGAGGAGGTCCGGGGTCGGATCTCTACCCCCCTCTCCCTACATGGCGCCTCGGGGCTGCCCGAGGCCGACCTCGAACGGGCAGTCTCGCTAGGAGTAGCCAAGTTCAACGTCAACACTGAACTCAGGACGGCGTATTTCCGGCGCCTCGGGGAAGATCTCGGCGTGAAGGCTGCGACGGTCAACCTCAAGGCTTTGGGCGACGGCGTCGTGGAGGCGGTACAGGAGGTGGTGGAGGCGAAGCTTTCCGCCTTCGGCTGGTCGAGAGAGGAGGCGTAGCTATGGAACGCTTGGCGTTCGTAGGACTGGGGTCGATGGGCTCCCCCATGGCGAAGCGGTTGGTGGGAGCGGGCTTCGAACTCAAGGTCTTCGATGTACTCGACGAGCGCACCCATCCCCTCATCGAGCTAGGAGCCGTAAGCGCCCCCTCCCTCGTAGAGGCGGCAGAAGGCACCGAGGCGCTCGTCCTCATGGTGGCGAACGCCGAGCAGGCGGAGGGTGTCCTTTTCGGCGAGGGGGGTGCCGCCGAAGCACTCCCCCAGGGCGCGGCCGTGGTCGTCATGAGTACCATAGGACCCGAGGCGGCTCGCGAGCTGGCCGACGCTCTTGCCGAGCGTGACCTGCGGACTGTGGACGCACCCGTGAGCGGGGGTGTGGCACGGGCAGAGAAGGGTGAGCTCCTGATCATGGCCGGGGGACCTGAAAACCTCTTTGAGAAGCTGCGCCCGGTCCTTGGAGCGATGGGCTCGAGCGTCGTCCACTGTGGCCCGCGGGTGGGCGATGGGCAGGCCGTCAAGCTCGTCAACCAGCTCCTCTGCGGGGTGCACATCGCGGCGGCGGCAGAGGCCTTGGCCTACGCCGAGGCTCTAGGCCTGGACCCGCGCTTCGTCTTCGAGGCGATCCGGCACGGCGCAGCCAACTCCTTCATGCTCCAGGACCGCGGCGAGCGGATGCTTAAAGAGGAGTTTGTCCCCCCCAAGAGTGCATTGGACATCTTCGTCAAGGACATGGGCCTCGTACGCAAGGCCGCCGAGGAGCGGGGCTTCGAGACCCCGCTGTCCTCCGCAGCGTTGGAGCTGTATCTGGCAGGTAAAGAGGCGGGACTGGGCAACGATGACGACTCCGGGATCATCCGCATGTTCCGGCAATGGTAAGCCTAACCTTGCGTTCTAAGCACAAGAGTTTTGTGATGGACATAAAGTCCCTTGCAAAACTCCCTCTCCCTGTCTTCGTGAGGATTTAGGCCGTCCTCTTGAGAGCCGGGTAGCGCTTCGCCCGGCCCGAGAGCCGTCCTTTGGTCCGCCCCGCAGAGCGTCCCCGGGGTTTCGGCGCCTTCGCGGGTGTGCCGAGCTCGGCCAAAAGCGCCGAAACTACGCGTTGGACCCGCACTGCTCTCAGGCCACGGCGTCGCAAACCACACCGGAATAGCCTATCCAATGTTAGCTCCTGGGCACCCGGTCAAAGCGGAACTCTCGTGTACCATCATCGTGCAGATGAACATAGGGAAGTACTCAGAATTATGAAGGCCGTGTCAACAGTAGGGACAGAACCAGAGGGTACCTCATGCGCGACGCCGGGTGTTGCACCGCAGTGCTCTTGAGGTGCTGGAGGAGAGCGGTGCTCCTCCCGCGGAACTGGCGCGTCACGCGCTGGCGGGTGGTCTTGCTGAGCAGGCCTTCCGGTACTCCGTGGCTGCGGGGGATCGGGCGGTGGAGGTGTTTGCCGCACGGGACGCCATCGACCACTACCAAATGGTGCGGGACCTGTTGGCTGAAGAGGTGCAAACCGGCGGTAGGCAACCGACCGAGCGGTCGATTCTGGACCTTGAGCACCTGTACACCAGGCTGGGCCGGGCATACGAGCTCGCCGATGAGGGGGAGAAGGCGCGGGCGGCCTACGAGGCGCTACTCGCTCTTGGGCGGCAGTTGGGGGAAGCGAGGCTCGAAGTGCTCTCCCTCAACCACCTGGCGGTCTTCGACTACCACCAGGGCGACGACCGGACGGTCAAAGCGCTACTGGAGGAGGCTAGACGGATGGCCGAGGATGCGGGTCTCGAAGAGGCACTCCTAGAGACCCAGTGCAACCTCGCGGAGGTCATGGCTATCCACCCGCGGGATTTCGAGCACTCTGGCCCTCTCGCCCGAAAGGCTCTGGCCTCCGCTCGGACCCTTGGGCGGCTGGACCTGGTAGCGCGGGCATTGGCCACGCTGGCACGAGTGGAGGTGTTCGCGGGGAGATTCGAGGAGGCTGCGGCCTACGCTGAGGAGGGCGTGGCGCTGAGCCGAGAACTGGCCGATCGCCCGGCGCCGCGGACAGAGTTACCCCCGACGATAACGCCGGCGATGGGACTCTCAGCTTCCTGGAAGGCGGGCAACAGGGTTAGGGAGATTCATTGTCTCACCTATCTCGCGTACGCCCGGATCTTCCAGGGCAGGCCGCAAGAAGGGATCGCGATCGGACGGGAGGCGCAGGCCATCTCCGGAGGGCTGCCCGAACGTATAGAGGCGATGAGCACGTGGGCACTCAACTTGGGGTTTCAGGAGATCGGCGAGTACGAGGAGGTACTAGAGGTCAGCCTGAGAGGTATCGAGCAGGCGCGCAAGACCCAGAACGTGTTTTTGCTGTTCTCCAACCTCGACCGCCTCGGTCGGGCGTACGAGGTACTGCTGGACCTACAGGAGGCGCGTAGGGTCCATGAGGAGGCGCTAGGGCTAAGAGGGGCGCTAGGGCGCAGTATGAGGTGTTCTCCTCCATCAGGCTCTGCGCGGTGGCAGCCCTCTCTGAGGACTGGGAGGAAGCTTACGCCTACGCCAAGAGGGCACGCCAGGGAGCGCGCCGAGGCTAATGAGAGGGAACGGATAGCCTACCTGCGCTCCTTAGCAGTACTTAGCGAGTTCGAAGGCGACACCGAGAGGGCTATAGAGCACCTGCACGAAGCTCACACCTTAGCCCAGAAGATCGGATTGCCGGGGGAAATCTGGCAGATCCAGAGCAGACTCGCAGAGCTTCACGAGCGGCGCGGGCAGGAGGCCGAGGCGCAGAAGGCGTACTCTCTAGCGGCTCAGACCTTGAGAGAGCTAGCCCAGAAGATCAGAGACGAAGATCTAAGGGAGGGATTTCTTTCGGCGCCACTGGTACGACGCGTGCTCGGGCACACTTAGGGCGCAGAGCACTCCTCCAGAGAGGAGGGGTGCCCTTCAGCACTACTCAGATCTTGCCAGAGAGAAACAGCCCACCGCAGGGCCTCGCAACGCTCTCACAACGCCCCGGCGCTAGGCTTCTGAAGGAAACCGGTATCGGATAGCAGAGGTGACCGAGAGTGCAAGCGATGACGCTCCCCCGACTACGCCGCCGGCCCGCTCTTACCATGTCGAAGAGGTGGCCAAGTCCCAGGGGACGCAGCTCGTGATGTATGGGTTGTCCCGCTTGTTCAAGAGTAAAGGGTGCGGCAAGGCCACGATGGCCTGCCTGGCCACGACGCGCCTGAGGGGCGCTGGTGGCTGAGGCATTCGCGTGGGGGTTTATCGCCGCCTCCTCGCTCCTGCTCGGAGCACTGATCGCCCTGCGCCGCCCGATCGGGTTACGCCCCCTGGGACTCATCATGGCCTTCGGCTCGGGAGTTCTGATCAGCAGCGTAGCCTACGAACTGGTCGAGGACGCCTTCAGCACATCGAGCGGAAGCGGGGCGGTGGGGCTCGGCTTGTTGGCTGGCGCCCTCACGTTCTCCCTCGGAGATCTAGCCATCGACCGCTTCGGAGGGGATGGGAGGAAGAGCGCCGCCGGAGAGCAAGACGAGGGGTCAGCCTTGGCCATCTTGCTTGGCACGGTGCTGGACGGCATCCCCGAGTCGATCGTGCTCGGCCTATCGTTGATAGGTGGTGAAGGGGTGAGCGTCGCCATGCTCGCCGCTGTGTTTATCTCCAACCTGCCAGAGGCCCTTTCTTCCACGGCCGGCTTGTCCAAGAGCGGCTGGCAGCGAGGGCGGATCCTGGGCCTCTGGACAGCGGTCACCGTGGTGTGCGCGTTCTCTTCGCTGGCCGGCTACGCCCTCTTTGACGAAGCTCCTGCGGCGACGGTCGCCTTCGTTCAGTCCTTCGCCGGCGGCGCGCTGTTGACCATGCTGGCCGATACGATGATGCCCGAGGCATTCAAGTACGGGGGCAAGCAGGTTGGTCTCTTCACCACCCTGGGTTTCGCCCTGGCCTTCCTCATCACCACGATCGAGTGAAGGGGCAACACCTCTGAGAATGCGCCTTTTAGACACTCGGGTGCATAAGGGCACATAAGGAAGGAGGGCCGGAGCAGCATGTCTGGAGGCTGATGCAATTTACGAAGATCTACTCCTTGTCTGAACGCTAGGAGAGCTTTGGCGAGCAGGAACACGCACCTGGGATGCTACCGCCGGACCGCCCACGTGCTCTCGCGGCACGGGCTGGGGTACGTGGTCAGTGTATTTTTCGCAGGGACGTCGAGCACCGTGGATCTTCCGCTCAGGGCGCTGACAGCCCTCAAACGCCACCGCAAGCGCCAGCTCGAGGAGAAGCTAGGGGCGGGTGGCTCTTACGAGGACTCAGGGCTCGTCTTCGCCACCGCCAAGGGGACGCCGCTCGATGCGCAGAACGTCGTCAACCTGCATTTCAAGCCGCTCCTCAGGCGAGCGGGGCTGCCCGATATTCGCTGGCATGACCTGAGACACTCCTGCTTCACGCTGCTTCTCAGTAGGGGCGTGCACCCCAAATTTGTTCAGCACCTCGCAGGGCACTCAAGCATTCAGCTCACCCTCGACCGCTACTCGCACTGGATGCCGACCATGGGCAAGCACACCGCTAGCGCCATGGACGAGGTTCTCGACGAGGCCGACAGCGAAGGTGCGCCGAACGACGAGAAGGGTGCCCTCGAAAGGTAAGCCGGGTCGTACCGACGACGCTTGTGTCGGTTACAGGTCTTCCACCAGTTTGGATACTTGATCGGGGCATGTAGCTGTCACCGCAACTACTAGGGCAGCGTGGAGACGCTCCGATAGAAGGCGACGCCGATGGGCTTGGTGGACTCTCTCAGTGCGTACTCTCCACGATGGTCTCCTTCTCGATGTGGTGGATCAGCAGGTTATGCATCCAGTAGATTTCTGCCACCAATGGCGGCAGTTTTTCGTCCTCGTATGAGTGAGATAGAATTCGCACTCCAGTTCGTCCTTGCACTTCTCAATGATGAGGTGGTCGAACGTCCAGCCGATTTCTCGCACCAATGGTGCGAGTTTCTCGTTGCCGGCGCAGTTGTCGTGGAAGTGCCCCATGCGGCCGAAATCCTGCGGTATCGATGGCATCAGTAAATCCCCTGCCGAGGGCCGGCCTCCAGAATCAGGACTTCCCTGGCATCGTCGTCTATGCGGTAGATGACCCGGTAGTCCCTGCCGACCCGGATGCGCCAATCTCCGAGGTTCCCCGTCCCCCTCATCTTCCTGGCTCCGGTAGGCTTTGGGTCCTCGGCGAGCCTTTCGATGGCCCGGAGCACCCGCTCATATTCACGGCGAGGAAAGCGGCTCATGGACTTGCGGGCTCGTCGGGTGAAGATCACCTCGTACAAGACGAGGCACCTTACCCCTTTTCGCCGGGCAGTTCTCCCGCTTCCCGTAGCCTGTTCCGCTCCTCTTCCATCTCATGGACGGCTTCGTCGAGTGGCAGAAGTTCTTCTTCTCCACGCGCAATGGCTTCGAGAGTTTCGTCCGCGGCTCTCAGGTCGGCAAGGTCTTCCAGGGCCTCCATAAGACGCTCGTACTCCCGCACGTCCAGAATAACCCCGATGCGCTCGCCCTTTTCGTCTGTTACGTAACGGGTCTCCATCTCCTGCTCCTAACTCGCTCTCTACTCCCCGCCCCTTCATTATGAGTCTAGCGCATCTACCACGATTGTCCTGCAAATCGGGAGAAAATAAGAGAGCCGACGAGCGGACTCGAACCGCTGACCTAACCTCTTTACGAGTGATAATTCACGTGTTGCAGGGGTTTGCAGAGGCTTGCAAATCCCGCATATCTAAGCTGATTTCCTTTCTCTCACTTGCTGAGTGTCGCACCGTATTGCGTTCCCAGTGGTGTCAGAGTGGTATCAACAGCACCCTGGTATCGACCTAACGACCAGCATCACCTCGGGGTCGAGCTTCACTTCGGGCAGCCCGGGAACGAATCCAAACAGGGCGCCGTCGACGACGAGCACGATCGGATACGGCACCGACGGGCGGCGGGCGAGCGCGCTCAGGCCTGCGACGGCTGCCAGCAGTCCGGCGATCAGAAGCTCGGCTTGGCCCATCCCTCGAGTGTAGCCTGCGCTACCTGGCGCACGTCGAGACGCGCACCCACTGAAGGCGCGTCGAAGTCAGCCGGGGCGGACGCCTGCCCTGAGCGCCGCGTAGCGCCTCGTCTCGACGCCGATCAAGCCACCAAGAAGGAGCACCAGCCCCGCCAGCCCGACGAGCGGTGGCATAAACGCCGCCGCCGGAAGTGCCAGGAGCAGGACGCCGACCGTGACGAGCCGCGGCACGCTGAGCGCTGCGTACATGCGCTGCTTGAAGAGAAGGTGCCCAGCCAGGTATAGCGCGAACCCCCCATACAGGGCCGCGGCATAGAAGAGGCCCAACGGCTCGCCCTCACCGGCATGTGCAAGCACGCCCTCGACGCCGACTGCGCCGACGATGATGCCGGCGACGATCGGGAAGTGCCCGTAGGTGTAGGCCTCGATCGCCATCCGGACGCGCGCCTGG
>JAJNDJ010000076.1 GCA_021156345.1 Rubrobacteraceae bacterium
GCCGAGCGCGGTCCAGATCCACGAGAGGCCGAACGAGAACACGAGAACGAGCGCCACGGAGAGCAGCACGCCCACCGCGCCGCCGGCCGGACGAAAGCCTAGCACGAGGCCAAGCACGATGACCATCGCCGAGGCCATCGCGTAACGCGCGGCATCGCCGAGCAGGGCCCCGACCAGGGTGGCCGGACGCCAGATCGGCAGCGACCGGAAGCGATCGAAGACCCCTTTGGAGATGTCCGTGTTCAGCCCCATCCCGGTGTACATGGTGATGAACACCACGGTCTGCACCAGTATGCCAGGCAGGAGGAATTGCAGGTACTCGCCGGTCGAGCCGGCTAGGGCGCCGCCGAACAGGTAGGTGAACATCAGCGTGAACATGATCGGGAACGCTGTGACGTCGAACAACTGCTCGGGGACATGTTTGATCTTCAGCAAAGCACGCCACCCGAACGTGAGCGACGCGGATAACGCGTTCGGGCGTGGCGGGCGGGCGCGGGACGAAAGGGCCGAGCGCAGCGCTTCCTCGCGGGTGGGCTGGACCGATGTGGCAGGGGTCGTCATGCGGCATCCTCCTCATTGTCGTCCTCGGCTGGATGGCCGGTGAGTGCCAGGAACACCTCGTCGAGGCTCGGCTGCCCCAGCGCGAAGTCGGTGAGGGCGACGCCGGAGCGGGAGAGCTGCGCGAGCGCGTGCGCAACGCGTTCGGGGTCTGAGACCCGGGCCGAGAGCGCCGCCGGGTCGGACTCGAGGCGCACGGGCACGCCGAGAGTCTCTGAGAGGACCCGCTCGGCGTCGGGACGGGCCCCTGGGTCGCGGAGCCGGACGTGTAGGGCGCCCGATCCGACAGAGGCCTTGAGTTCGCTGGGTGTGCCCTCGGCGATAACCCTCCCCCCGTCTACGACGGCGATCCGGTCGGCGAGCCGGTCGGCCTCGTCGAGGTACTGGGTGGTCAAGAGTACCGTCGTGCCGCCCGCGACCAGGGCCCGAACGATATCCCAGACCTGGTTGCGGCTCCTCGGGTCGAGGCCGGTTGTCGGCTCGTCGAGGAACATCAGGTCGGGCGTCACGACGATGGAAGCCGCGATGTCGAGCCTGCGCCGCATGCCGCCCGAGTACTTATTCACCTGCCGGGCTGCTGCCTCGGCTAGGCCGAAGGCATCGAGCAGCTCGCCAGCCCTTGCCTTCGCCTGCCTCCGCGAGTAGCCTAGCAGCCGGGCGATCAGGACGAGGTTCTCGTGTCCGGTGAGGTCCTCGTCGACGGAGGCGAATTGCCCGGTGAGGCTCACCCGAGCGCGCACCGCGTCTGCCTCTTCTACGACGTCGTGGCCAAGCACCTGCGCCGCGCCGGAGTCGGGCCGCAGCAAGGTGGCGAGCATCCGGATGACCGTGGTCTTGCCCGCGCCGTTCGGTCCCAGTAGGCCGTACACGACGCCCGTGGGCACGGCGAGGTCCACGCTGTCGACGGCCCGCGTGTCGCCGAAGGCCTTGACGAGGTCGGACGTTTCTATAGCTAAGTCGGTACGTGAATTCAACATCGAAAACGAAGGCGCCGTAGTAGCTCGGATGGTACTGGGGGCGGAGCCCGGGACCGCCGTTGTCGCGCCCGCCCGCCACGATGGCCGCCTCGTAAAAGGCGTCGACGGTGGCGCGGTCGTCTGCGGTGAACGCGACGTGGACGGCGTGGCCCGGATCGCCCCGGGCGATCCAGAAGTCCGGCTTGCCTCGCCGCCCGAACCCCGCTGCCGAGACGCTGGGCTCCATGATAAGCTCGTAGCCAAGCGGGGAGAGGGCTTCCTCGTAGAAGCGCTTGCTCCGCTCGAAGTCCGACACGGGAAGACCGACGTGGTCCAGCACCGCTCACACCTCCCAAATGCCCAGGAGACACAACCAACGACGTCCGCTAAGCTGATAATCCCCGTGCTCCGCCCCTCTACAACGGCGAGCTTCTTGGGACGGCTCTTCTAGGCACTTGGGTGGGTTGTGCCGCCTAGGATTGCTTGTGTGCTAGGTCAAGCAGTGCCGACGTGTCACATCCTGGGGCGGAGGGGTTCGCGCCGATACGTGAGTCTCAAAACACCCAGTCGCCCAGTCTCAGCTTCCGACCGAGGGCGGTGACCCAAGAGTGAATATGCACAGAACCTGAAGTTCATCCATGGTGCATTCTCCGAGGTTCGCGAAGGACGGTACCATTCGCTCCATGAGAATCATCTCGCTAAACGTCGGGCTACCCTCCGCACAGCGCTACGAGGGTCGGGAAGTCATTACTGGTGGCACCAAGGAGCCGGTGCACAGTGCCGTGCTGCGCTTTGGGAACTTCGACGGCGACCGGCAGGCCGATCGAGTCAACCACGGGGGGCTTGAAAAGGCCGTGTGCGTCTACCCCTTCGACCACTACCCATACTGGAACAGACAGCTGGGACGCGACCTTCGGCCCGGCGCCTTCAGCGAGAACCTCACCGTCTCGGGGGCTATGGAAACCGAGGTGTGCGTGGGTGATGTGTTCAGGATCGGGGAGGCGAGCGTGCAGGTCAGCCAACCGCGCATGCCGTGCGCCAAGCTGGCAGGCAAGAATGGGGCGAAGATGCTGCCCAAACTGATGGTGAACGTCGACTACACGGGCTTCTATATGCGCGTGTTGTCGGAGGGAATGGTTACTGCGGGCGACAGCTTCAAACTTTTTCAAGCCCACCCCGAGCGCATCACTATAGCGGACGTGAACAGCATCATTTACGAGAAGTCCTACGACCTCGCACTGATCAAGCGCCTCGCTGAGCTACCAGAGTTCTCTGAGATCGGTCGCAGCCTATTTGCCCAACGGTTGGGGCAGCTAGCACGTGGGTGAGTACTCGGCCTCCGTCACATCATCTGAAGGCTTATTCACCAGAGTACGTAGAAGGTGAATTCTGCGAACTTCCGCTTTACGGAGTTCTACGAAGTTCGAGCCGCCGCCATAGAGCGCCAGAGGGCACAGCAGCGTGTAGAAGAGGTCAGGGAGGCAGAGCGTAGCAGTAAGGGTAGGAGAAAGGACCAGAACTGCTAGAACTCCGCCCCTGCGGGGAGTTAGCCCCGATCCTCACATCTCTAGCCGCTCGCACGTCCCTTAGGGGATTAGGGGAACGAGCGTACCCACTTCAAGACCTGTGGTATGTCCATTCGTTGGTTGTAGGCTGGTCCCCTGCACAGGGGGGCTGTGCCAAACGAGGTAACGCCCACGATGGTCTCCTGGTCGGGCATGAACAGCGGCCCGCCCGAATCCCCGAAACAGCTGCCCTCCCCGCCGCCTACTATGCCGATGCCCGAGGTCTTGAGTAACTGGTCGCCGACGGCGTTGTTGGTAGTGAGGAGCCTGACCATGCCCCTGTAGCGGTCGTCCGTATAGACTGGCCGCGGGGGCGGTTCGCCACCGAGATGGAATCCGGTCGCGCCATAGCCCACGGTGGTGAGGCGTTGGCCCTCCTCGAGGGTGTCCACCAGACCCGTATCCGGCAGAGCACCGTAGGTGGCCATCTTGACCGGCTCCTCGAGGACGGCCACCCCTACTTCATAGCGGACGTCACGAGGCAGAGCGCCTACAATCTCAGGACGTTTTGGTGGGAGGCTGCATTTTCCTTTATCTTCAGAAGTTGGGAAGCAGAATTTCGGGTGGGTGTAGGGGGTCGCCGAGATAACCTGGGAAGCTCCCGGCTTGTAGGTTGGGTCGAAAGAGACATAGGTCGGCAGCCCCTCCTTTATCAGGAACTCTGTGCAATGCCCTGCGCTAAGGAAGACCCTGGCAGAAATGAGGGTGCCCGAGCACAAAGGGATGCGTTGCCCTTTGAACTCCCCGGAAGGGGGCACGCTAACTAGCGCTCCCACGTAGGAGTGGGCGTTAGGTCCCCTGTCTGGTTCGCCGTTTATGATGGCCTGTGCCACCCCGCTGGCCAGCAGGATGGCAACAGCCATGGTGCTGGCCAGCACAAGCACTACACCTCGCACGCCTTCTGCTCTCCTTCCCTTACACGCTCCCCACCGGAGCATTTACACACAAGGTAACAAAGCTCTGAGGCTGGGGCTACTGCTTCCGAAAACCCCGTCAAGACGAAGTTCGGCGAATTATCCTAATAGACCCTTTGGTGAACTCCTGTCCTACTCAAAGCGGTTGCTGAGCGTGTGCGGATCTACCCACGCCCTGAAGACACAGGTTCGTTGTGAGGCTCGCGAGCGGGATCATGTACCTGAGAGCTTTGGGCTGTACTTACGATCCGCTGCGTTCAGCGTGGGCGGCCGAAGCGTTCTGCGAGCCTGGCATGGAGGCGTGCGGTACCGATGCGGGACGAGATGCGATCGTTATCGGTCGCCAACTCTGGGTAGTGCTCCTCGAGCGTGTCCAGCCTCTGGGTAGTCCGCTCTATGGCGTCGTACGCCCGGTGTAGCTTGTCCTCCCACTCCAGGCTCCCGAGGGTGCCAGGGCCTGCGTCGGCCTCGTCGCGCATCTGGTGAAGCCGCTCGGCGAGCCGTACGTAGCCCTCGTAGTGCTCGAGGTATCTGTCGTAGCACTTCTGGAAGAACCTGGCCGGTGAGTTGTTCCAGCCGCGTCCCGGCACATCGTCGTCAGGGTGCGGCACCTGGACTCCAAGCCGCGGCTCACGGTCCCTGGGCCGCGCCTTAGGTGGGTCCGGCTTCGGTATCCTCTCCCGCCTCTGCTCTTCAGCTTCTACTTCAGAGGAGCTGCCCTTATACGGTGTTTCCCGGACTCGCCGGTCCGACCCTTCGGGCCGCCCGCTGCCAGGGGATTCTTCGCCTTGCTGCCGTTCACGAGGATTTCCGACCGTCTCGGGAACCATCTCGCGCCGCTCAGCTTCCCGCTCCCGGCTCACCTCTAAAGCGTGACCCTGTTGCTGCACGAGATTGAGCAGGAACGCTTCCCCTTCTTGCAGGAGCTCCAGGCGTCTCTCGGTCAAGTCAACGTAGCGGCGCGCGGTCTGCAAGAAAAGGACGGCGATGGTGAGTATCGCCACGCCTGTAGCAAGTACGGCCCCGATGCCGACATACATCAACGTTGCGCTCATCCCTCTTATCTTCCTCTCAAGGCTGCCCGATCCAGGGTCGAGGCTCTACCCAGGAGAGTATTAAATCGTACGAGCGATAGGATCGCAACCTGCCCTGCCCCAAGCGCCCTTCCTATGGGTTTTCGCGCCCCGCAGCTAGAAACGCGTCCGGGCGCATTCCTGGTTCACGTGTCGGAGGCCCGAACCCTTCCAGACGCACCATCTATGGTATAGGCTCTGGCCGTGTCGGCACTGAGAACGGTTGCCCGGTCCGCGATCGAGAATACAGGTACTATATCTCCACCTGACATTCAGAAAGGGGACCTGCCATGGCCTACTTCGAAGGACAGCTCAAGCGCGCGAGTACGGAAGCCGGAGAGGAGCATACAGGCTATGTCCTGGAGATGGAGATAGACATGTCGGCCGTACACGATGCCGACGAGCTAGTCGGGGACCAGATAGCCGTAACCGGGGACGTGGAGATCGTAGACTTCCCCGAGAGGGGTAAGATCCTGGTCTTCAAAGCCACCTCGGTTGCGATCCTGGAAGAGGATGAAGAAGACGAAGAGATGCCTACCGTCTGAAGCGCTGTGCGAAAGGACTGACCTTCCTCATAGAAAGGCATCAGGCTCCAGCTTACCTAGTCCCCACCGGCCTGCTCGGCTCTGTGACGATGATAGCCAGAGATAGCGGCAGCCGTGACGAGGAGCGTGGCAGTGATGCTCCTGAAGACCGACTCTCTTTTCATATTGTCCCTTCCTAGCATTGCGTCAACGGTAGGAAGTGTGCACCAGTTAGAGACGCGGGACTTCGGTAAGCTCCGGGCTCGTCTCGCGAGCACCTTTGCGCCTGGTTGGCACGTCTCAATTAGTACCTGGGTCAAGGTCGCCCCGCACCTCCACTCCTTGCCTGAGGTGTTCGATCTCACCTTCGAACAACTCCACGGTGCCCCGTCGGGTAACGAGCAATAGAGCACCCTCTGCAGTCAGGTCAACAGCCTTGCCTTCGATGGCCTCGCCGAGACGGAGGACACGCACCCTCTCCCCAAGGGTACAGTTCAAGTTGCGCCAATCCTCGAGTACGGCGCCGAAGTCCTCGATCCTGCCGAGCTCGGTTTCGAGGTTCGAGAGTAGAGCACGGAGCAGGTCAAGTAGGTTCAAGTCACGGCCCAACTCGTAACGGATCGTGGTGACCTCGCGGTCAGGGATCCCGAGCTCGGCAGGATCGAGGTTGGCATTCATCCCCACCCCGAGGATGACGTAGTCGAGGTACCTCTCTCTTGCCGGTCCTGTGGCGTTCCCCGAGCTCGATTCGGCGAGGATGCCGCAGATCTTCTTCCCGCCAGCGAGCAGGTCGTTGGGCCACTTGATGCGTGCCTCTACCCCGATCTCCCACAATGCCTTCGCAACCCCTACAGCCGCGGTCTGGGTGATGCGAGAAGCGAGACTTGCAGCGAATTCGGGACGCAGCACGAGTGACATCCATAACCCACCCTTCGGAGATCCCCAGGGGCGTCCGAGCCGACCTCGTCCCCCGGTCTGGATCTCCGCGACGATGAGCGTTCCGTGAGGTGCTCCAGCATGGGCAAGCTCGCGGGCGCGCTCCTGGGTCGAGCCCAACGCCCCATGAACCTCGACGACCCGGGCGAGCGGACTTCTCAGCGACTCGATGGATCCCCGCTCTAGAGGCTCAACCAATGTCCAACTCCTCGAGCGTCGCCATCTCCGCGAGCATCCGGGCCGCTGCTTGCACGAGCGGCACGGCGAGCAGGCCTCCTGTCCCTTCGCCGAGACGCATGT
>JAJNDJ010000077.1 GCA_021156345.1 Rubrobacteraceae bacterium
GGGAATTGGAGAGGATGAAGGCGCTGTACTCGGGAGAGGTGACGATGGTCGACCGCTGGTTCGGCCGCTTCCTCGACAAGATGGAATCCACGGGCCGCATGGACGACACCCTGCTACTTGTTCTGGCCGATCACGGTGTAGCCCTCGGCGAGCACGGCTACACGGGCAAACCGTACGGGGCGCTCTGGCCCGAGCTGACGGACATACCGTTCTTTATCAGGCATCCTCACGGCAAGGGAGCAGGACAGACCAGCGACTACTACGCCTCTACCCACGACGTGGCCCCAACCATCCTCGGCGCCCTCGGCCTCCAGCCGTTAAAGCAGATGGACGGCGAGGACCTGAACGTCCTGCTCGAGGGCTCGGAGCCAGGGCAACGTAATCATTTTACGCTCGGCTACAACGAGTACGTGTGGGCCCGCGACGAGAAGTACGTCATGTTCAGCGTAAACGACCGCTCCGACCCGCGGCTCTACGACCTCAGGAGCGATCCCGACATGGACAAGAACATCGCTGGAGACAATCCTGACATCGTGAAGCAGATGTTCGAAGACTACATCCTCGAGGACGCCGGAGGTCAGCTCCCTCGTATCTGATGCCCCACAAGAGCCTGGGGCTTTCCGTCAGGCCCAAAACCTCTATAATCTGTCGCCGTGACTTCGAGACGGGACTTCGAGAAAGAACAAGACTACGTGCGCGAGGAGAGGATCTCCGAAGGCAAGCCTACCGCGGAGCAGGTAGATGAGCCGGTCGGACCC
This sequence comes from Rubrobacteraceae bacterium, assembly GCA_021156345.1. The sequence goes on from JAJNDJ010000077.1 coordinate 759, forward strand.
AAAGACGACGACACCTACGTCGCAAAGGTCGCGCGCGGCGCCGGCATAAGCACGGCCGGACAGGGAGTCGGGCGTGTTATCGGGTACGGAACCCAGGTTGCCATAGCCCGTTTGCTCGGCGCGCAGTTCTACGGTTTCTATACCGCGGGTGTCGCGCTGATCAACGGTCTACAGATCCTCTCCCGGTTCGGCATGGAGAACGGTGTGGTGCGCTACGTCGCCCATTACAGGGAACACCAGGATGCCTCGCGGGTACGCGGCACCATAGTGATGGCCCTGCTCTTCCCCATAGCGTTGAGCGTCGTTCTCTCCGCTGTGTTGTTCTTTGGCGCCGGCTTTCTCGCCGACTCCGGCTGGCTGAAAGAAAACGGGGCCACGATGGTAGGAGTGTTGCGCGGGTTCGCGTTCGTGCTGCCATTCTTCGTGTTCATGAGCATGACCGCGTGGGCCACCCAGGGTTTCCAGACCGTGACCTATGCGGCCTATATCCAGCAACTCATACGTCCGGGGCTGTTCCTGGTCTTCGTCGGTGTTTGTTACGTGCTAGGGGCCAAGATCTTTGGTGTAATAGCCGCCTACGCGCTCGCGATGTTCCTCGCCGGGCTCGTTGGACTCTACTACCTCAGGAAGCTCTTTCCCGATCTCTTCGACCGCCGGGCGCAGACCACCTTCGAGACCAAGGCTCTCTTCGGCGTCTCTATCCCGATGAGCATTACGCAGGGCGCCCAGTACCTCAACAACTTCTCCGCCATCCTGATCCTGGGCGTCTTCGCCGCCGGGGCTCCGGTCGGTATCTTCAACGCCGCCGCGCGAACGGCCACTTTCTTGACTGCAGTTCGTTTTGCCTTCAGCGGCATCTTCTCCCCGATCATCTCAGGCCTCCACGCGAGGCAGGACACGGAGGAGATGGGCAGACTCTACAAGGATGTGTCGCGCTGGATCTTCACCGGCGCGTTCGCGCTTTTCCTGGTGATCGTGGTCTTCGGCCCTGAGGTGATGGGGATTTTCGGGGAGGCGTTCGGGGCTGGCGTAACGGCCCTCGTCATCGTCGCCGTCGCGCAACTCTACAGCTCTTCCGTCGGACCCGCGCCGCGGATGCTCGCCATGACTGACAACCAGAACTTCGCCATGATCGCAACCTCCGTCGCCGCCATCGCGGGCGTGATCGTAAGCTTCATCCTCATACCGCGCTTCGAGGTTCTTGGAGCCGCTATCGGGATGGCTACCGCGATTATCGTGGAGAATACGGGGACGATGTCCGCCGTGAAGTGGCGGCTCGGGTACTGGCCGGTCAACGTCATGTGGCTGAAGCCTCTGACAGCGGGCGCCATCTCCGGAACCGTGACGTACTTGTTGAAGGTCACCTTGCCGCTGGAGGCGATGTTCGGGTTCCTGCCGGTACCGGTATCCGTTCCCACGATAATGCTGCTCGGCGGCTTCCTCGGCGTGCTGTTCTTCGGACTCCTATGGTTGTTCGGCTTCTCCGAGACAGACAAGGAGTTCCTCGGCACTTTCTGGAACGTGGCGCAGCGAGCCATTCCGAAACGGTTCCGAAAGGGGAATCAAGGGTGAAGGTCGGCGCGGCAAGGCCGGTCAAGGTGCTTTACGTCGCCGGGCTCGGGCGGAGCGGTAGCACGATACTGGCCAACACCCTGGGACAGGTCGATGGCTTTTTCTCCGGGGGTGAGTTGAACTTTATCTGGAAGCACGCCCTGATCGAAAACAGGCTCTGCGGCTGTGGCAAGCCGTCTCGGGAATGCGAGTTCTGGGGCCCGGTCTTCGACGGAGAGTTCGGCGGCCAGAGTGAAGAGCTGGCCCGCGAGATGATGCGACTGCAGTACTCCGGCGCCCGTACCCGCCACATTCCCATGATGCTGACGGAGACCGGGAGGCAGAAGATCAGGGACCGTCTCGGCAAGTTCCTGGACAACACGGGCAGGTTGTACCGGGCGATCCAGTCGGTCTCGAACAGCCGCGTGGTCGTCGACACCTCCAAGGAGCCAGCCTACGGTTACGCGATCGGCATGGTGCCCGGCGTGGACCTTCGGGTTTTGCACCTGATCCGAGACCCCAGGGCCGCGGCCTATTCCTGGTCGAAGAAGAAGCGCCAGCCCGATAGCGCCGAGCGCGAGTTCATGCACCAGAAAACCCCGGCCCAGAGCGCGGTCCTCTGGGACGCGTGGAATGCCGCCATCGAGGCCCTCTGGCGCCAGATGCCCGCCAGATACGTTCGCTTGCGCTACGAGGATTTTGTCACCGACCCTCGTCGCAGCTTCGAGGAGATCCTGGAGCTCGCGGGTGAGGAAGACGCGGCGTTGCCGCTGGTGGGGGAGCGCGACGTCAGGCTAGGTATAAGCCACACCGTCTCCGGCAACCCCAACCGCTTCGACACGGGCACCGTCGAGCTACGCCAGGACCGTGCGTGGCAGAAACAGATGAAACTCCGTGACAGGGCTCTGGTTACAGCGCTGACCTTACCGCTGCTGACACGCTACCATTACTCCTTATAGGTAGCCGGCGCAACCCACCGGCGCCTCGAAGCTTCCTACGCCTTCGGCTTCTTGCCGATGCTGACCATCTCGGGCTGAATGCCCTCTGCGGGCCCGTCGCCGAGCTCCTCGTCGCGGTACTGGTAGACGCCGCGGCAGGTGTGGCCGCCTGTAGTCCGCTTCTCGGTGTAAGAGAGCTTGACGTTGGGGTTTATGGCCTGGACCATCGCCTTCTCGTAGGTAGAGAAAGCGGCGCAGGGCTTCACGTCCCAGCCTGGGACGCCTTCGTTGCCCATCCCGCCGAACCACGGGCAGCGGTCAGCGTTTATGGCGTAGGTTCCGTCACCCTGTTCGGTCAGTGTGATCTCGATGTCGAAAAAGCGGTTGGCTAGCATGACGACATCGACGGCATCCTTCATCGTCTTGACGCCGAGTTGCTCGCGTAGATCGCTACCCTGCTTCTCGCCAATGCGGCTCATAGCGAGCTTGCCTACCTTCTGGCCGTCGTAGCCCAGGTCGTCGGCGGCCCGGATCATCTCGTCCAGGATGACGCCCGTCCCTGCCGACGCGGCCTTCCACTTGTACCACGTCGGCCCAGGCAGCCCGAGCTTCATCGCCCATCGCGCCAGGAACAGTGGGAGCTTCGGAAGACCGTAGACCTTCAGCCACTTCATAATGGGTAAACCCTTCGTTCGCTTACGTCGGCGCAAGTCCCATTATACTCTGACCTCCGAGCGTGGAGTACCGAAGGAGCGTCCGTGAGCCGTGCGTAGGGTCGAACCGCTTATAAACCTTGCTCTCCTGCTCCCGCGGCGTCCCCGGGAGTTTCGTGACAGGGTGGCAGGTTATGCTGACCTGGGCCTGGAACGAATCTGGAGAAGCGCACCGGCCTACGAGACCGCGAGGTGGCAAGGTGTGCTCAGGGACATCGAGGAGCACCTGGGCCGCGTAACCGAGATCCTCGACGAGCCTTCCCTCAAAGAGGTCGAAGAGGACACGCGCCGGCTCTTGGAGGACATCCGTGGTGGGGATCCGTTCAGCCCGCGTTGGGCAGCGGACTCCAGGTTCGCCCGACTTGGCTACCTTTTGTGCCGTCTGATCTCGCCTTCCGTAGTGCTTGAGACCGGCGTGGCCTACGGTGTGAGCTCGGTCTTTATCCTGAAGGCCCTCGAGGTGAACGGCCGCGGCATACTCCACAGCGTAGACCTGCCTCCCCTGAGGAGCGAATATGAGAGGTTCTGGGGCATAGCCGTACCAGAAGCGCTCAAAGATCGCTGGAGGCTGCACCGGGGGTCCAGCGCCAGGGTTCTGCCCCTGCTCCTCGAGGAGATCCGCACGATAGACCTCTTCGTACACGACAGCCTTCACACCCGCGGGAACATGCGCCGTGAGTTCGATACCGTATGGCCCCGTCTTCGGGATGGAGCCGTCCTCCTGGCCGACGACGTCGAGAGGAACGGCGCGTTCAGCGAACTGCGGCAGAAAAGTCCAGCACTCTGGCGCGTGGTCCAGGACAGGGAGGAGTCGCCGCTCCACGGCAGGGCCGCGCCCGTGGTGTTCGGGATCGCGATAAAATAGCATTTCAGCACGCGCCCTACCGGGCGCTTTTCAGCACTTCAGCTAGTCACTGTTCGCATGCCTAAGTTCTTGCTGAAAGCAAGGGCCGATGGCCCGAAGCGTGCTGACCGGCTAATACCCCGGTCTCCCCATCCTCTTGTATGTGATCTGCTTTCCGGCTTCGACGCCGGGTTGGTCGAAGGCGTTGACGCCGTAGAGGGTTCCGGCGATGGCGGTCTGCACTTCGAGTGCCTGTAGCAGGTAGCCGAGGTTCTCTTCGTTTGGCTCGCCTAGTCTTATCGTGCAGTTGGGGCGTCCGGCCTCGGTTAGGGCCCGCCTGGTGGCGTCGCACTCGACGTTCAGGAGCTCTGCCATGGTGTGTCCTCCGAGGTATCCGACGCCTTCGAGGTCTTCGTAGGCTCTTGGTATCTGCAGGTCGCGCGGGTGGTTCTCGACCTCGGCGATCTCGATCACTTTGTCCTGCGGACCCTGCATGTAGAGCTGGACCTGCGAGTGCTGGTCTGTGGTGCCGACCGCCCCGTGTGGTGTCGAGGCTTTGCCGTCTTTGCCCAGGGATTCGGCCCAGAGCTGGACGAACCAGGCTGCGAGCCGCTCCAGGGCGTCGGCGTAGGTCATCATGACCCTGACGTTGCGCCCCCTGGCAACAGCCCTACCGGTGTGAGGACCGAGAACCGGCCGCCCACGTCGGGCGGGATGGGTAGCACTCTGAGGTCTTCCCGCTCGGCTATCTGCTTCAGGAACCCTTTCTCCGGGTCCGTCGTGGCGATCGTGCGTTCCTGGAATCCGAAGTCTCCCAAAGAGTCTAGGAGG
>JAJNDJ010000078.1 GCA_021156345.1 Rubrobacteraceae bacterium
CGACGCGCTCCCATGTAACGTTTTGTAATCCATTACGCCCTATTATGTCAGCTAATTCGCCGGGCGCTACGAACTCTTTCACGGATTCTGGAAGATAGGAGTAAGCTGATGGGTCACCGGAGACCAAACCTCCTAGCTTCGGAACGATCTTATCGAACCACACCCCGTAGAACGCGGAGGATACCCTGCCCGTTGGCCGCGCAATCTCCAGGCACACCGCGACCCCGCCTGGCCTGAGCGTACGCGCCATCTCGGAGAAGAGCGCGTCGAGGTCGGGGATGTTCCTCGCCCCGTAAGCTATGGTGGCCGCGTCGAAGACGCCGGAAGGCACACCCTGAAGGTCGGTCGCATCCCCGAGCCGGTACTCGACGTTGGGCGCCGACTGTGCGGCGTGCAGCATCTCCCTGGAGAAGTCGACGCCCAAAACGTAGCCTTCCGGCCCGACCTTCTGTGCGAGATCGCGTGTTAGGGTCCCCGTGCCGCAGGCGAGGTCTAGCGCCCTGCCGCCGGTCCTCAGCCCCGTTGCCCTGACCACCTTCCTGTTCCAGAGGCGGTGGAGTCCCCCTGTCATTACGGTGTTCATGAGGTCGTAGCGGCCTGCGATCCGGTCGAACATCTCGCGCACCAGCAAGGCCCGCTGTTCACCCGAGGGCAGCCCGTTTCGGGTTCCCTTGCCGAGGTTACCCACGCAGCTCCTCAACGGCCTCCCTGATCCTCGCCTGGGATCTCGCTTCTCCCTCCTCCGAGATGATGTCGAGGAGGCCTGCGAGGTGGGGAGTCCACGTCTGTAGAGAGACGGCTCCGCCGGCGGCTATGCGTCCTGCGCCGTCGCGGATCATACGGCTCGCCACAGCGACGAACCGCGGTTCGTCCAGACGCGCTATCGTATCGACGGCCAGCGCGTACGCGTTGTCCCCGACCAGGACGTCATCATCGGTCGCCCTACGTCCCGCGTAGTGGGCGTCGAAGCCTTGCTGCAGATACCCGAGCGCCTCGGCGACGACCCCGGCGCGCACGTCCTCCTCGGGAAGGCCTGCGACGGCCCTGAGAAACGTGTCCTCGAGCGAGAGATCAGGCGTGCGGCCGGCCGGCTCCTTCACCTAGTCCAGCCCGTCGAACCACTCGTGTGCTGCCTCGAAGGTCCTCTGAAGGTCCTCCTCAGAGTGGGCTGTTGAGATAAAGCCGGCCTCGTACTGGCTTGGGGCCAGGTAGACCCCGCGGGAGAGCATGTGCCAGAAGAAGTCTTTGAACGCCCCTGTGTCCGAGGCGGCTGCCGAGCCGAAGTCCGTTACGGGACCGCCGGTGAAGAAGATGCTCACCATCGAGCCGACCTGATTTATGGTGAAGGGTATGCTCCCAGAGGAGGCAGCTTCGCCCATGCCCCTGCGCCAGATCTCGCCGAGATCCTCGAGTCGGTCGTAGAAACCCGGTTGCCCTGCGGCGCGCAGGGTCGCGAGTCCCGCAGCCATCGCGAGCGGGTTGCCCGACAGAGTGCCTGCCTGATAGACGGGACCGGAGGGTGCTATCATGGCCATGATGTCGCGCTTCCCCCCGTAGGCTCCGACAGGGAGTCCACCGCCGATTATCTTACCGAGGCACGTCAGGTCGGGAGTGACGCGGAAACGTTCCTGGGCCCCGCCACGGGCGAGCCTGAAACCACTCATGACCTCATCGAAGATGAGGAGCGTGCCGTAGTCGTTTGTGATCTTGCGTAGTCCTTGGAGATAACCCTCTTTGGGCGGGACACAGCCCATGTTCCCTGCGACGGGCTCCAGGATGATTGCGGCGAACTCTTCTCCCTCGCGCCCGAAGAGATCACGCACCACCCCGAGGTCGTTGTAAGGAAGGACAGCGGTATCCCTTGCGGCCCCCTTCGTGACGCCGGGGCTGTCAGGAAGGCCGAGGGTTGCAACTCCTGAGCCGGCAGAGACGAGGAGGGCGTCGCCGTGGCCGTGGTAGTTGCCTTCGAATTTGAGAATCCTCTCTCGTCCCGTATAACCACGGGCGAGCCGGATGGCGCTCATCGTCGCCTCCGTCCCAGAGTTGGTCATCCTGACCATCTCCACGGAAGGAACGGCACCGCACACGAGCTCCGCGAGCTCGACTTCGAGCTCCGTCGGGGCGCCGAAGGTCGTACCTTTCCTGGCCGCGGTCTCTATGGCCTCGATGACCTCGGGGTACGAATGCCCGAGGACGAGGGGACCGTAGCTCATCACGTAGTCGATATACGAGTTGCCGTCCACGTCGAAGATGTGCGAACGCTCGCCGCGCTCCACAAACAAAGGGTCTCCACCAACCGGGCGGAATGCCCGCACGGGGCTGTTCACGCCACCTGGCATCATCCCGGCAGCGCGCTCCATCAGCCTCGCCGAACGGTCCATGGCGAGCATTGTCCTGGCGTCTACGCTCTCTCCGCTACCTTGCAAACGCGCCAGCCCCCTTCGCTAGGTCTGTTCGAAGTCTATTACCCTGGATCGGTACCAGTCGTGACAGAGCTTACCCCACATCGGGAATCGGCGTGCTTTCCTCACCCACTCTCAGTGACGCCTGCTCAGGCGAAACCCGGCGAGGACGAGCAATCCTCCAGCAGCCAGAAAGACCGCGCCCATTACGGCCCAGAACGTCTGTCCGGTCATGAAGCTGCCTGGCAATATGCCGAGACCCTGCAACAACCAGACGCCGCCCATAAGGATCACCAACCCTCCCACGATCAGCAGCACGTAGCGCATACGATACCTCCAGTTCCAGATCCCGGCCTCAGGCCTTGCGCCATTCGATGAGCAAGCGAAGTACGTGGTAGATGGAAGCCTGGACCTCCTGGATGCGCGGGATGTAGTCCGAGCGGACGACGACCGCGTGATCCGCCAGCTGCTCAGCGATGATCCTGCCCCCGTCATAGCCCACGATGCCGACGGTAAGCAAACCCCGTCTTCGGGCTTCAACGAGCGCGGCGAGTATGTTGGCGGAGCCTCCGCTAGTGGAGATCCCAACAGCGACGTCTTCTGGCCTTGCGTGCGCGATGAGCTGGCGGGCGAAGATCGCCTCTGTGCCGATATCGTTTGCTATGGCCGTTAGGTTGGCCGGTTCAGCGGACAGGGAGAGCGCGGGGATCGCGCCGAAACCCGGCGGCGGATCTACGCAGTCCGAGACAAGATCGTTCGCGTCCGTGGCCGAGCCGCCGTTGCCGAAGGTGATGAGCTTGCCTCCACGCTCCAGGCGTTCGGCGATGGCTGCTGCTATCTGGGAGATGGCGTTGGCCTCCGATTCGGCCGCAGCCGCGCGCAGACGATTCACCTCCTCCATCTTCTGCAGCATCGAGCCGCGTACCTCTTCTACGACCCCTCCGAGTTGTTGCTTGCCCTTGCCCAGGAATGGATACAGGAATGACGAGGGCCCCACGTCGTGTCCCTGTTCTCGGTGCTCGAAATACACGTGGACCGTCTCCCAGAGCATGTGGTAGAGGACCTCGAAGACCTCCTGAACGACAAACGGGTCCCCATCAGGTGGCGCGAACGAATACTCCCCCACCTCGCCTGTCAGGCTGAACGTCAGCGCCCCCCGCTCCCGCGCCGTCTGGACCGCCCGCTCGACCGGCTCGTCCGCCTCGGGGAAAGCGAAGCCCATCACCATGTCCTCGGGCCGCAGCACTCCGGGCAGGCGACGCTCGAAGTCAGGGCCGAGATCGAGCGCTGGAAGCGCCCTCTTGCCAACGATCACCGGGTGAACGAACTCCACCGAGACGTGCTGGGCGTCGGTAGCCGCAGAGCCGTTCCCGAACGCCAGGAGCCGTCCGCCCGCAAGGAACCGCCGGGACATCTCGTGGCAGGCTTCGGCCAGTCGCGGAGCTTCGGTGCTGAAGAAAGACTCGAACACAGCGTTGCGCCGGAGCAGATCTGTCCTGCTTCGGGCGGTGAGGGCACTCGTATTTACTGGTCTCATCGCCTGCGCCTCCAAAATCTACAGCGGCAGGAAGATCGTTTGCCCGGTCATGTCCTCTGGCTCACCCACCTGCACGATAAGCTCCAGGTCACGGACGCAATCGCCGATCGATACGCGGAGTTGGTGCGCGTAGATAACGCCACTAAGCGTTCGCCCCTGCTGCTGGCGCCACGTCGCTTCGGTGAGAAGATCGTCATCTTGGGTGAATAGCACTCGTTCCAACTCTGTCGCGCGGTCCAGTAATGCTGGATCTCGAAGCCTGCTTGCTCCATCTTCGTGGGCTGTGAGCACGTCCACCCCGCGTAGCCTCAGCCCGTTTGTTATCGCGCGCGGGACATGATGGTCCATATAGAGCCTTAGCGCCGTTGACCCGGTCCCTGGCCTTTGAGCCGCTCGGCCAGCGAGCGAGGCTCAACCTCACCACGCAGCTCCTCAGCCCGTTCGAGTCGGCGCTGGATGTCACGGTCGAGCTCCTCGCGATGGTCCCAGTAGTACGCGAGCGCCGAATGGATCTGCCCGAGGGTCAGATAAGGATGCTGGAAGTGCAACTCTTCGGGACTCCATCCATAGGCCTGCTGCTCGACGACCAGCTCGACGACTTTCATCGTCGTGTCCACGATGCCCGGAACACGATCCTCGTTCAAAGCAATATGTTCGTAGCGTGTCTCCATAACCACCTCAGCATACCTCACCGGCATCAGAGCGTTCTACGGCATATGAGGTATCAGGCCCAGCCGATACGCTTCCTCCTGTACTTCCCTTGGCATCATGCGCACATCCACTGGCAGACCATTTACCTCGACGATTCACACCAGCGGGTTCTCTTCCAGCATGCTCGGCAGACACCAATCCGAGTCCATCTGTATGAGGCCCAGCCGGCTCCATATCTCTCTGGACTTGCTCGATGCGTTGCCCTGGCTCACGCCGATCTTCTCCCAAAGATCGCTCATGGTCATGTGCGGCTCCCGGCTTGCGTCAGAGAGGAAGTTGACCCGACCGAGTGCGTAAACGATACCGGCGGCCCAAGATCTCGCATGCCCGCTTTCGAGCGGCGACGGTCGCTTTCTGCTCAGGGTAGCGGCCATCTTCCGAGACAGGTCAGCATACTCCTCGTTCAGGTGTTCGTGGCAGAACTCGTCCGTGATCCCGGTGATTGCTTCGTATCTCTCCCTCATCTTTCGAAGAACGTTAGGTTCTCCTTCACTTATCTTGGTCATCTCTAAACCTCGAAAATCCGTGCGTCCTCGCGGACATGAGTGTACACGTCAGGCGCGAGTCCGTACTACAATGGGCCGCGATAGGAGGAGGACCAGCCGAAGAGGGCGCGCAGCTTCTGACCGGGGTTGAACTTGAATGCCCAGCTCTCTTGTCTTCGATCCAGGTAGAAGCCTCCAAAGCCAGGCAGCGTAAGTCCACAGCCGGAGCGGAAGGTCTTATACATCTCCTCCAGCACGCCATCCAGCCACAGCGTGGCCGTGGCTTCGTCGGTTCGCATCCGC
>JAJNDJ010000317.1 GCA_021156345.1 Rubrobacteraceae bacterium
GTCGCCCTGTCTCCGATCCTTCTCCCAGAGTCCCCACTGGCGGCTCGTAACCCTGGCGTAGTCGTAGAGAACGTAGGACTTCAGCCCCGAGGCCCGGGCGAAATTGAGGGCCTCGGTTGGTTCGGCGATCCCGATGGCGACCACCGAGCCGGCGGCGAGGTTGATCTCCTCCTCTTTCGCGGCCAGCGCCTTGAAGTATTCGACGTCCTCTTCGTCTCCCGGCTTGTAGAAGGCGACAACAACCGGTCCCCGCGGTGTCCTCATGCTCAACCTGAGCTGGCCTCCCTGGGCGCTGGGCAGGTTGAACTCAGGAGCCTCGGCCCCGACCTCGGGCACCGGCTCGGTCTTCGCGCGTGTAAACATGCGGTCCTCCTCGCGAGTATGAAGAATGGTACACGCGCATACTACAGTCTATGGAGGCTCTTGGCGCGTCTCGTATGCGGGTCTGGAGCGCGACTCTGTGATACCTTCCGCTATGCGAGCATGGAGACGCGAACTCGACAGGGGTTCATAGGAGCGCCATGAGAATCATCATGACCCACGGGTACATGCTCTCCGGCACGGGGAGTAATATCTACGTCCAAAGCCTGTGTCGCGCCCTGGTCGGCGAGGGGCACGCCGTGCATCTGCTCTGCCAGGAGCCCGACCCGCTCGTCTACGACTTCGTCGGCAAGAGCGCGAAGGTGGACGCACAAGGGGTCGAGGATCTTGGCGAGCAGGAGACGATCTACCCGGGGCTCTGCGTCGTCTACCGGCCTGAGATCGGGAACCTCCTACCGGTCTATGTCTACGATGACTACCCGGGATGGCGCGTGAAGACCTTCCTGGACCTGACGGAGGAGGAACTGGACGATTACCTCACGCGCAACGTCGCGGCCCTGAAGGCCGTGCTCCAGGTGTCCGGCGCTGAAGCAGTGATCACGAACCATTCAGTGCCAGGGCCACTGATCGCCCGCCGCGCCCTGGGTAGGAGTGACCTTCCTTACGTGAGCATCGTCCACGGTAGTTGCCTCCAGTACGTCTCCCGCAAGAGTGAGAAGTACATGGGTCTCACCCGCGAAGGTCTGGAAGATGCGCGGGAGATCCTGGCCCTCTCCTCGCACAGCGCAGGCACGATAGCGGAGGACTTCCCCGACCTCGCAGGCAAGACCCACTCCCTCCCAGGCGGGGTCGACACCGAACTCTTCCACCCCGGCGCGTTCGACCGCGGGGTCATCGACCATCTCGAAGGCGGACCGGGCCGTGGCCAGGCACAGCGGACGTCTTTACGAGAAGCCCTGGAGAGTTCGGGGCACGCAGGAGAGCTGGCCAGTGCGTTGCGCGAGGTCGCTGCCTCCTACGACGCCCGCTCGCACGACACGGATGCCGGCGGGCGGCTCCGGGTTTTCCTCGACCGCGAGGGGCCGCTCCTGGTCTACGTCGGAAAGCTGATCCACTCCAAGGGCGTGCACAGCCTGATCTCGGCCTTCTCCAGGGTGCGCAAGGAGGTGCTGGCGACGAGAAGACCGTGGAGCGTCTGGCCGAGATGGGCAGGCTACTCGAAGGCGGGCCAGCGGGTCCGTTGGAGCACTTCGAGCTCGCCGACGAGCTGCTCGTCGACGCCGAGGGTATGGAGGACGACGTGCTGTTCGTCGGGCCTCTCTACCATGGCGACCTGTCGAAGGTGCTACCCGCCGCGGACGCTGCGGCGGTCCCCTCCATCTTCCCTGAGACCTTCGGGCTCGTGGCCGCAGAGTTCGCCGCGAGCGGCGTAGTCCCTTTCGTGTCGGACCACTCGGGCCTCAGGGAGGCCGGCGAGATCGTGGGCCAGAGCCTGCCCTTCGACCTCCGCGCTGGGGGACGCTGGCGGAGAAGCTCGTAGCCCTGGTCGGCTAGAGGGTGGACATAGAGCACATCCTCCGCGACTTCGGGCTCATACTGGGTGCGGGGCTGCTCTCGCAGCTCATAGCGACTGTCATAAAGCTCCCCCAGATGGTCGTGCTGGTCGCGGCGGGCGCCCTTATCGGGCCTTCTGTGCTCGGGCTCGTCTCGAACCCCCTGACTGGGGTCGGCGCCCAGCTCCTGTTCTACATAGGCGTGGCCCTCATCCTGTTCCACGGCGGCACCGGCATCTCGCTGCAGGTTATCTCCAGAACCGCCGTGGGCCTCGGCCTGCTCGTCTTGCCAGGCGTGCTCCTGACGGCACTTATCGTCGCGCTAGTGGTCTCTCCCGTGTTCGGCGTGGCCTTACCTGTAGCCCTGCTCGTAGGAGCGGTACTTGCCGCGACAGACCCCGCCATCCTCATCCCCCTGTTCGACCGGTTGAAACTCCGCCCCAAAGTGTCCCAGACGGTGATCGCCGAGTCGGCCTTCAACGACGTTACGGGCACCGTCCTTACCCTGACCCTGGTCGGGGCCGTGGAGGCCGGCAGGTTCACCTTCTCGGGTCCCGCGCTGGAGTTCACTAAGGAACTTGTGCTCGGGGCCCTGATCGGCATCATTGCCGGCGCGGTTCTCTGCTACGCCGTCGCCTCGACGGCGCGGGCCGGCATTTGGGACGAGTCTCCTGGCGTAGCCATTCTCGCGGTCGTCGCGCTCGCTTACTTCTCGACCGAGTC
>JAJNDJ010000079.1 GCA_021156345.1 Rubrobacteraceae bacterium
TCTTGCAGGCCCTGCGGGATGTGGGGTATGGGGGAGTGCTGGCGTTCGAGCTGATCCCAGCCCTCCCCAACATACTGGAGGACGGGCCGGGGCTGACCGCCTTAGACGATGTGGCCGAACAGGCTATAGACCATATGTGCGAAGTCGAGCGGCGGCTAGCGCGTAGCCAACAGGAGATGCACCAGGGTTGACATGTTGCGAGAGAGACCGCTTGCAAGGTGTGCGGGGGCGGCGTGGTCTACTCACTACACCCCCGGATAGAACATGGCGAACATGCCCAGGAAGCTAGTCGCCGTTGCGCCCCGGAAGGCCGCGCTCGTTGACTACGAAGAACCTACGGCCGGACGTAACCAGGTGAAGGTCAGGGTCGAGTACGCCTCCCGCTCGGCAACCAGTGGGTCGGAGTTATCGTAGAGAAGGGCGCCGACGTGGGGCAGTTCCGTGTCGGGGACCGCGTGTGCGGCTACGGAAGCATAAGGGAGATCCAGGTCTTGGACGCTGTAGACGATCCTTACCTCCTGAAGGTGCCTGACAGCATGCCGTGGAAGAACGCACTGTGCTTCGACCCCGCGCAATTTGCCCTCGGCGGCATCCGCGATGGTCACGTGCGCCTCGGAGACCGCGTCGCCGTATTCGGCCTCGGAGCGATCGGAGTGGCTGTCATCGACCCTATAGAGAAGCGCAGGCACGCCGCCCTGGACGCGGGCGCCGACGCCGCTTTCGATCCGCTACGTGAGGACGTGGGGCTCGAGCTAAAGAGAGCTACGGGCCGAGTGGGCGTCGACGCAGCCATCGAGACCAGTGGCAACGAGCAGGCCCTGCAGGAGGCACTCAGGGGCCTCGCCTATGGGGGCATAATAGCCTTCGTCGGGTGGGCGCGGGCTTTCAGCGGCACCCTGGACCTGGGTAGGGAGGCCCACTTCAATAACGCCAGCCTGGTATTCTCCAGGGCGAGCAGCGAACCGAGCCGCGACCATCCACGCTGGGACCGCAGGCGCATCGCGATGAGTTGCTGGCGCCTGCTCGCCACGGGTGCTATCGACTGCGAAAGGATCATCGACCCGGTCGTACGTTTCGACGAAGCCCCCTACGCCTACGAGGAGTACGTGGATCGCAACCCGCAGCAGAGCGTCAAGCTAGGCTTCGCCCTTGTCTGAGGGCACAATTCGGATGTGCAGGCAACGAGACCTCGGGCAAAGTCTCTCCTGGATCGCCACTCAGTAGAGCGGGAGGCGTCTCACGCAAGAGAGATGCATGGCCCGATACCAAGAGGTCCTAGCTGGAGCGATGGTATGGGCAACGCCTGAGCCCTCTCTGAGAGGTCGGGATCCGTTCTGACGGCCTCCATGTGGTCGGGACTCTTGCTTTACAGACCCGTAGGCGCCCTGTCGAGGCGGGCGACCCCGCTCTCTATCGCCGCCTCCCGCACGGCTTCGGCTACCTCCAGATGCACGTCCGGGTCGAGGGCATCGGGGACGAGCTCCGAGCCGGTGGCCAGGGAGGCGAGGACCTGGGCGGCGGCCAGCTTCATCTCTGCGTTGATCTGCTCCGCCCCCGAGAGGAGGGCGCCGCGGAAGATGCCGGGGTAGCCGAGCACGTTGTTCACGCTCCGGCCGTCGGCGGCGAAGGCCGCCCCGGCAGCCAGGGCGGCGTCGGACTCTATCTCGGGGTAGGGGTTGGTGAGCGCCAGGATCGCCTGCCCCTCGCGCACCATCTCAGGCTCGATGAGGCCGGGCACGCCGGTAGTCGCGACGACCAGGTCGGCCTCCGCCATGACGCTCTGCATGTCGGTTATCTCGATACCCTTCGCGCTGGCCCGCTCGTGGGAGAGCGGGTTCGGGTCAGAGGCGAGCACCCGCCTTGCTCCAGCCTCCACCATCAGGTTGGCGATGCCGTAGCCGGCTGCGCCGAGCCCGATCTGGCCGACGACCTCTTGGTCGAGCGTGAGCCCCGCGTGGCGGCAGGCTACGAGCGCAGCCGCGAGCGTGACGACGGCCGTGCCGTGGACGTCGTCGTGCATGACGGGTTGCGGGAGCGCCTCTATCAGGCGGGCCTCTATCTCGAAGCACTCCGGCGCCGAGATGTCCTCGAGGTGGATCCCGCCGAACGTCGGCGAGATGCGCACCACCGTCTCGATGAATTCGTCCACATCTTTGGTGTCTATGAGGATGGGCATTGCCGAGACGCCGGCTAGCTGATGGTAGAACACCGCCTTGCCCTCCATGACGGGCATCGAGGCGACGGGCCCGATGTCCCCAAGGCCCAGAACCCGCGTCCCGTTTGTGCAGATGGCGACGCTGCGCCCTATCATGGTCAGCTCGCGCGCCAGCGATGAGTCTTCGGCGATCGCGGTGCACGCCCGCGCCACCCCGGGGGTGTAGACGTCACGCATGTCCTGTACCGTCCTGACCGGATGAGCAGATTCGATCACGAGCTTCCCGCCCTCGTGCTTGAGGAGCGCCCTATCGCGCGCCCAAAGGACCTCCACGCCCTCCAGCTCGCCCAGCATACCGACGATCCGCTCCGCCTGATCGCGATCCTCGACTTCCAGCGTGATCTCGCGTACGGAAGCTTCGCGGCCGACGTTTATCGTCGTCACGTCCCCGATCAGACCGTCTCCTTCCGCAATCGTCCCGGCGACCTTGGCCAACTGCCCCGTGCGGTGCGGCACCTTGATGCGATACGTGTAATCGAGCGGCAATGCAAACCCCCAATCGATCCGAAAGCTCCTGTTATCCCGAGATCCCCTACAGGGCCTCCCTGCTGCCCGCCAGCATCACCCTCTCCCTCGGAGTCTTGTACGGGTACCCCTTGTTCCGAATATTATAGGAGACCACATCTAAGGGCTATAGATCTCCGCCGACTCTTGCCGATATCCCCAACTTCTGCGACACAGAAAGACTCGTGCGTGTCTTCGTCGACGAAGTGAAGTTCGTCTAGAGCACTTCGCCGAACACTCTGATAGGTCGTGGGCAGCGCGTTCCTGCTTCTCTACTCGATGACAGCTACGGCTTCGATCTCGATGAGGAGCCTGGGGTCTATGAGGGCGGAGACCTCGACCATCGAGGACGCCGGATAGGGCTCTTCGAAGTACCTTCTCCTGACCTCGTGGATCTCATCGTAGAGTCGCATGTCCCTTATGAAAACGGTTACCTTGACTATGTCGTCCATCCCGCCACCGGCCTCCTCGACCACGGTCTTCACGTGCTCGAGTACCGTCTGTGTCTGGAGCTTTATGTCTCCCTCTCCGACCACATCTCCTTCAGCATCCATCGAGACCTGACCCGAGACGTAGATCGTGCGCCCCGCTGGAGCCTCGACTCCCGAAGAGAACGCCCCCCTACGCATGGGCGCCGGCAGGCTGGGATTACTGATCACACGCCTTGACAAAACGACCTCCTTGCCTCTGTTGCACTGCTGAGAGTAAGGTAGCATCGTCCTACAGCCCCCGCCTGATATAGACTCGCTGGGCAGGAGGTTTCGAGGTGGGAGGACGTATGCAGCGTACGTTCGATGTGCAAGCCGTCCGCGAGCAGTTCCCGGCGCTCGGCCGGACGCGTAATGGTCGCGGCCTCGTTTACTTCGTAAGGGAAACCCAGGGTCTGGCCCGTGGAACTCAGGTGCTCGAGCGTTCACCACGATCACCTATGCAACGACGGAGGAGGGATGCGAGCGGGGAACGAGAGGGTTCCGGAGGTGCCGCGAGAGGAGCGCGTTCGTCCCCGTGCATCCTGGCGAGATAGTGACAACCCTCAGCGAGATTCTGGTATACTACGTGACGGTAACGTAAGGTGGGTTTACAGTAGACGAAGCGCCACCCCGTGTAAGAGGGTGGCCTTTTCGTTTAGTGGGGCCCAGGAATACGAAAGGTGGGCTCCAGTATATGGCCCAAGGAACAGTAAAGTGGTTCAGCGACGAGAAGGGCTACGGCTTCATCTCCCCCGACGACGGGGGTGAGGATCTCTTCGTGCACCACACGGGGATAGCGGGAGAGGGCTTCAAGACCCTCGACGAGGGCGCCAAGGTGACTTACGAGGCGACCCAGGGGCGTAAGGGAATGCAGGCGGAGAACGTTACTCCGGCGTAGAACCCGATAAGCAAGAGAACGCAAAGGCCGGGTTAATTCCCGGCCTTTGTCGTGTGTAGTAAGGGTGGTTCGCGAGCCGCCCTTACACTAACCACCTGGGCTCAACCCATCAATAGATAGAGTAGCGCTTTCTGGGCGTGCAGACGGTTCTCGGCCTGGTCGAAGACGCGGCTCCTCGGACCGTCTATGACCCCGGCCGTGACCTCCTGACCCCTGTGAGCCGGCAGACAGTGCAGGAAGATGGCGTCTTCTGCGGCGAGATCCATTAGTGCCTCATCGACCTGGTAGGGGGCGAACTTTTCCTTGCGCTCCTCGGCCTCGGTCTCCTGTCCCATACTGGCCCATACGTCGGTGTAGACGACCCTGGCACCCCTGACGGCCTCGCCGGGGTCTTCGGTAAGGTGCGGGAGAGCGCCAAGAGTTCCTGCTAGCTCGACGATCTCCCTTTCCGGAGCGTGTCCTTCGGGGTGGGCGATGGTGAGCTCCGCGCCGCTTAGGGCGCAGGCTACGGCGAGGGAGTGGGCCACGTTGTTGCCGTCGCCAACGTAAGAGATCCTTGTGCCTTCCACCGAACCGAACTCCTCGCGCACGGTCATGAGGTCGGCGATGGCCTGGCACGGGTGGTGGGTGTCCGAGAGGCCGTTTACTACGGGGACGTCGGCTGCGCCGGCGAGTTCCTCCAGGTCCCCGTGGTCGAAGGTACGGACCATTATGGCGTCGATGTAGCGGGCGAGGACGCGGCCCGTGTCGGACGGCGTCTCGCGTTTGCCGATCTGTATCTCCTCTGGGCTCAAGTGGAGCGCGTGGCCGCCGAGCTGGTACATCCCGACCTCGAAGGAGACGCGTGTCCTGTTTGATGGCTTCTGGAAGACCATCGCGAGCGTACGCCCCCGCAGGGGCCTGTAGGGGATACGGCTCTTCTGCAGCGCTTTTATGCGAACGGCCTCGTCCAGGATCAGGGACATCTCCTGGGAGGTGAACTCTCCTAGCGTCAGGCAGTCGCGGCCAGAGAGGGGGGAAGGGGGAGGCGGAGCGTTCTGGAGGTCAGGGATCACCATGCTCACGCTACCGCCGCCTCGGGCACAGTCTCCTCTACAGCCTGGTAAACGCCGCCTCGAAAGGTATCGAGCGCAGCCCGTACCTCCGTTCTGCTTACGGTGAGTGGCGGCGCCATGCGGATGGTCGTGCCGCCCACCACATTGACGAGGACGCCCTGATCCAGACAGTGTTCGAAGACCTCCCCGGCAAGGCCGGCGTCCCCAAGGTCGAGCCCGAGCAGGAGCCCTTCGCCCCGCACCTCCGCGCCTGGGACCTGTTCCGCCAGTTTTTCGAGAGCGTTCTTCAATACGGTCCCCTTGAAACGTACTTCTTCGAGGAAGGCCGGATCATTCACCACACCAAGCACGGCTTTCACGGCGGCCATCGCCAGGGGGTTGCCCCCGAAGGTCGAGCCGTGGTTGCCAGGCCCCAGCGCGGCGTACTCCTCCTTGACCATCATCGCCCCTACGGGGAAACCGCCACCCAGACCCTTGGCGCTGGTGAGCACGTCGGGGACGACGTCAGTACTCTGGTAGGCATACAGATGTCCCGTGCGTCCCGCGCCGGTCTGGACCTCGTCGAAAATGAGTAGCGCCCCGTGCTCGTCGCAAAGCGCTCGCAGCCCTTCGAGAAAGCCCTCCGGTGGCTCGTTTATACCGCCCTCGCCCTGGATCGGCTCGACCAGCACGGCAGCTGTCTGCGGGCCAACCAGCGCTTTTGCGGCTTCGAGATCTCCGAAGGTG
>JAJNDJ010000080.1 GCA_021156345.1 Rubrobacteraceae bacterium
GTATTGAAGTCCGCGTGGGCGTCGACCCAGATCACACCCGTCCGGACTCCGGGCGTGGAGCGCGCAACCCCGGAGACGGTCCCTATGGCGATGGCGTGATCCCCGCCGAGGAAGATCGGGAACATCCCCTCGGAGACTATGGTCGCGGCCCGCTCGGAGACTTCTTCACAGACGCCCTTTACGGCGGCCAGTTGCTTGACCTCCTCCCTCGCCACGACGGTCTCGGGGATAGGCACCCCTGCGTTGCCGAGGTCGGTAACCCTGTGACCGAGGTCCTCGAGGGATGCCTCGATGCGGGCGTAACGGATGGCGCTGGGCCCCATATCCACGCCTCGTCGGTCCTGGCCCAGATCCATAGGCACACCGAAGATTGCGACCGGCCCGCGCCCGTGTTCAAACAATGGCGGTTCCTCCCGAACGACGGGGATCGGCCGCCGCCTCGAAGCGTCCGTCCGGTGTTTGCCTGACCGCGTTGACCCCGCCGAAGAACATGTTGGGGGTCTCGTAGCTCAGCACACTCTCGTAGTCGTCGAGATCCGCTGTGCGGGCACCGGCCTCGTAGGCGAAGAGATCCCCCTCCGCGTGGAAGCGCGGCGCGAGAACAGCGTCCTCCAGCGCCATCCCGAAATCCAGAACATTTATGACCGTCTGTAGTATGGCCGTAGGTATACGCGAGGCGCCTGGCGTCCCAAGCGCGATGACCCCGCCCTCCTCAGAGGAGACGACGGTCGGGCTCATGTTGGAGATCAAACGCTCCCCAGGCGCGAGCGCGTGGAACCCTCTGGGGTTGAGCTCGGGCTCGCCGAGGGTGTTGTTCATAGGGATGCCCGTGCCCGGCACGACGAGTCCCGACCCGTAGCCCATGCTGGCCGTAATCGAGACGGCCAGGCCCTCGCTGTCCACACACGAGAGATGCGTCGTGTGCGGCGAACCGAAGGCGGAGTAGATTCTGCGCCGCTGCTCCGCCGCGTACTCCTCCCCTGTGAGCCGCTCCGCGACCCTGCTGTTCTCCGCCCCGTCGAGGTAGGCCGTCTCGCGATCCCTGAGCGCAAGCTTCATCGCCCCAGTCATCACCCTCACGTACTCTGCTTCCGGCATTGTCGCCAGGTCGTAGGCTGAGACGACCTTGAGCATCTGGGCCAGCGTCGGGCCACCGGCTGACGGCGGGCCGTTGGTATGCATGGCCCCGGCGCCGTACCTGACGCTCATAGGCTCCCTGACGACGGCCTCGTACTCGGCGAGGTCATCTTCGGTTATGATGCCGCCCATCTCGAGCATGTAGGCGGAGATCGTACGCGCCAGCTCCCCCTCGTAGAAGAGCCCAGCCCCAACCTCCCCGAGCGCCTCCAGCGTGTCGGCGAGCTCGGGGAAGCGCACCTCTTCACCCTCCAGATACACCCGCTCTCCCTTGTAGAAGTGCTTGCGGGTCTCGTCGGTCAACCTCAACACCTCCTCGGCGACCCCAAACCAGAGGGCCGAGGTTCTGCACAGCCTGAACCCCCCGCGCGCGAACCTCACAGCGGGAGCGAGCGCCTCCTTCAGGCTCAGCCTGCCGTGGCGCGCCAAGAGCTTCTCCCATCCCCTCAGGGAGCCGGGGACAGCTGATGATGCCCCACCGACGATGGAGCGCACCCCGGCCCCGTACTTGAGGATCATCGTCTGCGGGCTCCCTCCGGCCCCGAAGGCCGAAGCAGGCAGCCCCATGCCTGGCATTGCATCGTAGTAATCGATGAGCTCGGCTTCGCCGGAAGGATCTCTGACGAGGGCAAACCCGCCGCCCCCGATCGAGCTCATCAACGGCTCGGTAACGCCGACGGCAGCCGCTGCGGCCACGGCCGCATCTGCAGCGTTACCCCCCGCCCGGTACGTCTCGGCGGCGGCCTCGGCCGCGTATGGCGTACCTGCGGCGGCGGCGAAGGTAGCGTTGCGGACTGCAGTCTCCATACTCGCCTATTATGCACCGCCTCTACCCCGTCGTGCCGCCCAAATCCGAAAATTGCCTACAACAAACGCTATATGGCCCACGCAGACCAGTGGGACATACCGTCCAAAATCGCTCTTCGCTGCGGCCGTTGATGCCGCGCTGCTGCCACATAGCTCCGACTCACGATGATCCAACTCCACCCGTTTGGTCCACCCTATGCGGTTGCGTCCACGAAGGGTGCAGTACTCGCCTCTCAGCATCATGGTAAGCATTCCAGAAGGCGCTCGTGGTTTGTTTCTTACTACCGTAGGCCCGGTTTGGGACACTTCCGATTTCTCTAAGCTGCGGGCCTGCGAAAGGCGTGGCGCTCGGCGGCACAGACATGGGCCTCGAAGAGGTTTCGGTGCCCGGAACCGATGTCGCGCATTCCCTCGGGATGCCACTGGACACCTACCAGCCAGCGGTCGGAGAAGTCGCAAGACTCGAGCGCCTCTATCACCCCGTCAGCAGAGTGAGCGCTCACCGTGAGGGCGTCGGCCAGGCCTTTGATCCCTTGATGATGGTATGAGTTGACCTGGACAGTTTGGCGCTCCATGTTCTCCGCCAGGTACGAGTCTTCTAGGACTTCGACTTCGTGAGTGGACTGGCACTTGGGCGTCGTCTGCCAGTGATTGAGGACATCAGCGCCGAGTTGCGAGGACACGTCCTGGTAGAGCGTGCCGCCTAGAGCCACGTTGAGGATCTGCATTCCCCGGCAAATGCCAAAGATAGGCATTCGCCGCTGCAGAGCCATCCCAAGCAGCGCCATCTCCAGCGCGTCCCACTCAGGGATAGTCGCCCCGAGTTCGGGTATCGGTTCCTCGCCATAGTACCCTGGGTCGAGATCGGGGCCACCACTCAACAGCAGGCCATCCAACCCGTCGAGGAGCGCCTCAGCCGCCCGAACGCTTACTGAAGGCGGCAGTACCACAGGCATCCCTCCGGCTTCGGCCACGCCCTCGACGTAGTCCAGGTCTGTGCGCACGAATCGTCCTGATGGGTTCTGCAAGCTGGACTTCGTTTCTTCTCTAAGAGCAGCCATCACCCCAATCTTCGGGGAATTGACTATCCCCCTCCAGTCCTGTGCTTCCGCCAAACGCATCGTATTGTCACCCTATCCTCGGGCACTTCCCCTGAGGGTTAGGTCTGACTCTTCCTTTCATACTCTACACATCTCCGATTTCGGCATCTTGTCGGATGTAAGAAGGCTAGCAACGCATCGGACCCCCCACATCTGCCACCTGGCGTATTTTCGGGAACTTTTCAGCGCCATAGGGCATATGCCGGATGACGTTCGGGGCAAGGGCACCGGTCAAGCGTCATCCCTCGCCAACGTAAAGACCTTCTGAAGGCTCCTTCGGCCAGGCGTGCCACCTTGTTGTTACCGGGACCCACAGATGACCTGGACAAAGGACAACGGGCCTTCGTCGAGCAGCAATGCCGCCTGTGCCCGCGAACGGATCCGGTTCGGGAACTGGCCCGAGGGTTCCGAAAAGAGATATGATAGAGCGTGACTTACTGTAAGTAACCGATGTTTCGGGTGCAGACTCAAGATAAGCGATCTATGCCTAAATCCTTGATATAGATACGGAGTTTTCGAGGGGTATGCAGATAGGGAATCAGCCACTTGCCTTTCGCCGGCCTACCCTATTACCCTTGCTCTCGCAAACGGTTGTGGGCCAGCATACGGTATCCAATAATTCTCGCCGCAATGAATCTATATTCATCGCTCACATATCTTGTACTAGCGCCGAGCCGCAATGCGGGGCAATTGGCCATTCTCCGCCGGCATAGGGTGAGGCTATGCTGGATAGTGGAAATGCACTTCGGAGAATCCACCTTCTACGCACTCGGGTGAATAGCGTAGGATTAGCGCTGGGCGAAGGGGATAGGAGGCTGAGTTGATCATAGATCCCGCTACGTTGGATCCGCGCAGCCGCTACAAGCTGGTAGTCGGCTCTGTGGTCCCACGTCCGATAGCCTGGACCTCCACGCTCAGCAGGGAAGGCGTGCTTAATCTGGCACCGTTCAGCTTCTTTACGGTAGCCTCCCGCAACCCGGCCATGCTCTGCATAAGCGTGGGTCCGCGCGTGGATCGTCCCCCGGACACTAAAGACACCCTGAGCAACATTACACAGACGGAGGAGTTCGTGATCAATATCGTATCGCTGCGCCTCTCGAACGCGATGCACGAGTCCTCCAGGAACCATCCGCCCGAGGCCGATGAGTTCGAGAAGGCGGGTCTCACTCCTGCTGAATGCGAGGTCGTCGCGGCTCCGCGTGTGGAGGAGGCGGCGGTGAGCATGGAGTGTGTCCTGGGCCGGGCGCTAAAGCTCGGAACCGACCACCTGGTCATCGGCAAGATGGTTCGCTTCCACGTCCGTGAGGAGTTCTACGAGAGCGGGCGCATCGACGTCGCCAAGCTCCAGCCGCTCGGGCGCCTCGCTGATAGTTACACGAAGGTGGAGACCATCTTCGAGCTGCCTACCACAACCAACTTCCTAGAAGATGATTTTTAGGCAGCTCGCTGTATAGGCCTGCAGCACACTCAGAAAGGAGCACACAGAGAGATGAGCCAGTCCGCGGAAGTCAGGGATTCGCTGTTGCGCTTCTATGAGCTGTTCCCGGCAGGAGACCTCGAAGAGCTCGTACAAATAATTGTGCGGAAAGACGAAGGCGTCCTGGTCATTGGCACCGACCCTGCTCAGTGGACGGAAGGTCGAGAGCAGTGGATAACAGCCCGCGAGGCTGTGGAGCACGCAATGGAGGGGCTCCGCTTCGAGGCTGGTGAGGAGCCACATGGCTACGAAGAAGGCTCAATGGGTGGGTCGCCGACCGGCCGAGAGCAGTGCTGCCGGACGGAAACGCCATCTCGACGCGCCTTTCGGGCCTGGTGCGCCGAGAACTTCAAGGCCCTCGTCTTCACCTTTCCACGCACTTCGGTGAACAGAGGGAAAGGGCTGTATAAGAAGTAAAATGCTTCCATGACTAACGAACGAGAACAGAGCTCGGGTCGGCAGATGGCGGAGTCGCAGCTATCGGAGTTGCAGAACATGCGCGTGCTCCTCGAAGAAGCGCGGGGGATGTCCCGAAACCTGGCCTATCACCGGAGGGCGTGGCTGGAGGCCCAACTCGGCGATGCGCTCGATGAGGTGGACCGCCAGATCGAGGAGTTGCGCCGTACCAGAGGCTAGAGCCGCGCCTTCACAGCCAAGGTCGCGCCAGCACGTACATCATGAAGACCAACGACAAGACCATGGCCACCCCAAGCACTGCCATCACCACGAACGACATCGCGTTTAACACCCCTTTCGTCGCTCTTAGAAAGCCCCTTTCGCAGTCATTTGCGTAAGGGATAATACCCTGCTCCTTCTTGAGCTGCTCAACCAATACGTCTCTCTCCCAAAGCCGGTCGCGACGTGCGAGAGCTTCCTGCCTCCGGTACCTGTGCGCTCCCTGCTTGAGCCTGCGGGCTTCTTCCTCGAGGCCCCAGTTCCTGCCTTTCCTTCTGTGCACCGTCTTGTTTCCTCCTTGTGCGCTTGACTACAGTCTTGGCTGGTACCTGCGCGTGTCGGTACATAGTAGAGCCCTACCCGCTGCTTCGAGATACTAAAACGTGCGGGGACAGAGCGAGAAAAGAGCGCCAACGCCCTCGGTACTGTAGGCCGCCCTTCGCAGATCGTGCCTGAGCGGGTGTCAGGAGAACATGTGCGCCAACGCTCTCGCGCCCGGTATTATGTAATGGTCGAAAAAGGGAGCAGACCATGAGCGAACGCGACTACCTGGCCAAGGAGGAGGCCCTGAGGAGGCTCTCCGAGCCCGAGGGTGACCATGAGCTGCACACCGCCTTGGAGCGCATGAGAGTCCATCACCCGCACTTTTGGGAGGTGCTCCACCGGGTGCACCTGGCTCACGACGCCGACCCTGAAAAGCTCGAGCAGTGGCGAAGGGCGCCGAAGGGCAGCCAGGAGGACATCTGGGCCGAGCATTATGACAAAGCCATGGGTGTCTTGCAGATGTCGCTCCAGTAGCTTCAGAAAGTCGGGATAATCCCCCAGGGCAGCCAGTCTCCGCCAGGGACGCCCATAGGTATTGGACCGGAGCAATGCGGGGTGCGGACTTCGGCATACGTGCGCCACCCTACTGCTGAGTCGAAGCGTGCACCCGAAGTTCGTGCAGGAGCTTCTGGGTCGCGCCACTATCGCAATGACTCTCAACTGCTGTATTCACTCGATACCCTCGATCCGCGATCAGACGGCGCGTGCAATGGAGGTCCCGCCAAGCAAGTGTCTGCTGCTATCACAAGGGTTCGGCCAAAAGGCTGAACCCCTACTACTTGGTTTATTCACGCGCATTGTGTGGCGCGACAGTTCAGCGTGCGACTAATTGGCTATGATACGCCAACAGGCACGCTAGAGGAAAGGGTTCGCATCTTGAGCGAGGAGAGAAGCGGCGACAGGAGGTTCAACTCGGCGACTGTACCGCATAGAATAGCCTGATTGTCTACCCCTATCCTTCACTTACTGTGCAACACTCTATTGTTCACAAATACAGTGGACAATATACCGTCATCATCTTTGTGGACCAACGGTTGGTACACGGTTGGTCTACGAACACTCCATGAGTACACCTCCGAGGTGCATTACTTGTTGCCGCAGTGTCCAAAGGCTCAATGTATGTCCCCGGTACTGACGGGGTTACAGAAGTACAAAGAGCGCCGCTGACATCGTACCCTTCGGTGGTGGGCGTCACTTCGAGCCGCAACATCCGATAGGTTCTGCTCTTCTCCTCGCCTGTGAGACTATCTAGGGCTTCGGGCACCATCTCGGCCATCGACTCTAGGAGGGCATCTCGGTCCTGTTCGAGGTCCTGCACGCGCCGTCTGTGGTTCTTAAGGGCAGCTAGCTCCCGCTCCGCTATCCTGCGGGTATTGTCTAAATCCCTGAGCTTGGAGCCGAGCTCTTCCAAGCTCATCAGCCCGGCAGCCTGCTGGTCCTGGTAAGCACTGCGCCGCTGGGCACAGTCGGCGATCTTTTGTGCCCAGAGTTCCGTCTCGTGATTTGGATTCTGCGCCTGGCTAGTTCGCTCCTCTTCTATCAGACGTTCCATGCCGACTCGTATCGTCTCAGGGTCTCGCAAGAGGGTAGATACGAACGTCCACACGACGCGCTCGGCCTCGGTGGCTCTCACGGCCCTTTGGGTGCAGTCACACTCCCGCCCGCGGTCCTTGCGTTGGTTGCATACATAGTAATGATAGTTGGCACCGTTGCCCCGTGAAGTTGCGGTGTGGGTAGTCATAATCCAGCCGCACGAGCAGCGCAGCAGCCCACGCAGCTCCCACTTCCGCGCTAGACGTTTTCGCTCCGGCGCTCTGCTCGCCGCCAGGGCCGCGTGTGCCTGATCTACCAACCCGCGTGGAAGGTGGGCCGGGACAGGCACCGCCGTTCTCTCTTCCTTGGGACGGATACGGGTGGTGGTAGCTTTCCTATAGCGCCGCCCCCCATTCCCGTCGGGCTCCGAGACAGAATGCTCTGAGGTGCGCTTTCGCCCGAACCACCAAACGCCGTATTCGGCATCCTCATTAAGGCGGGCCAGTACCTCTGCAGAGACCAACTCGGCGATCTCCTTAAAGGTGTGGGCCTTATAAAGGTCGCTTCGCAGTATCTGCTCCAGAGTCCGGCGCGGCCACAGTGGATCGCCCGTCGGTGATGGCGTGCCTTCATCATGGAGCCGTGTCTGGATCGCCTGCGGTCCGAGCCCCTCAGCAGCCAAACGGAAGATTCTGTCGGCCACCACCATCTCCGGCTCGTACACCATTAGCCCGTCGCCCGCCGTGTTATAGCGGAAGCCGTACGGCGGCTTCGGCCCCCTGAGAATCTTGCCCTCGCGGGCCTTGCGGAGCTTCCCTCGCCTACTGCGCTCTGCCGTTTTCGCTCTCTCGAACTTGCTGAGCTGGTCGAGTATGCCGTCGGTGAGTTCACCCTCCGGGCTGCCGTCTCCCCTATCGTTTAGTGACCTGAGTTCGCAGCCATGCTCCTCGAACTCGCGTCGCAGGAGGTAGGTGTAGGCGGGTTCGCGGCTGAAACGGTCCCTATCCTGTGCCAGCACCACAGAGACGCCGCCACCGGCCACTAGATCCCGCACGCGGTCCATGCCTGGTCTCTCAAGGCTCGCGCCGCTCTGTCCGGGGTCCACTACCTCCTCTAAGACCTCGTAGCCTTCACGGGCGGCGTACTCCCGTAGGGCCTCAAGCTGCTGGGCGAGTGAGTAGCCGGAGCGGGCTTGTTCGTCTGTGGAGACGCGGGCGTAGAGGATGGCCCAGAGGACAGCTCTCTTGAGGCCGTGGCCGTTCGTGTTAGGCATGATTACTTCCCTATAAGTTCGGTGGGGTCTACACCGAGGGCATTGGCGAGCTTGCGGATGGTGTCCGGGTGTGCGCCGCTTTTGCCAAGCTCATACGTGCTGATTAGGTTGCGATGGACGCCGCTCTTCTCAGCAAGGTCGCCAATAAGCCATAGGCGGCTTTCGCGTAGCCTCCGCAGTTTCTCGCCATCTATTCGCATCAGTGTATGTGTACCCATTTACCGTGTCCTTTCTCAGCTATTTTCGTTGTAAAAACAGTGTATAACACTTGTAAAACTATTGCAAGCGTGAGATACTACGTGTGCCAGAGAGAAGGAAATGGCCCCGCAGGTGGTTGCACACCCCGGAGCCCGGCCCACAGGGAGGAGCCCCTATGGACACCAACAGAGTACCGCAACCTCGGCACGATGACGACAGCGTAGAGGCGCACTACGCCTGCCTCGAGCGCCCCCACGCCTGCATGGACGGCTGGGTGTTCCTTGGCCGCGTTGTCGAGTCCGAGCAAGCGCGTGCCGTGCCGCCGCTGCGCGGATAGCCGGTAGCTCCACCCCGATAAGCCATGGAACTACCACCAGCGAGGGACCCTACCAGCCTCGACCAGCGATTCAGCAGTTGGGTTGACCCAACTCTTCAACTACTACTTCGAGGAGGAGAAGAATGACGGAGCAAAAGAGCACCACGACCATCGAGGTGCTCCCGCCGGCGCGAAGATGTGTCGTGTCGGGCTGGCAACCCACCATCGAGGTGCTCCCGCCGGCGCGAAGATGTGCCGTGTCGGGCTGGCAACCCTCTGGTTCGCCACACTGCTCGGGATCTGCGGACTACTGCTCGTCCGGCGTCTGCTGGGTGACGCACCGCTGGAGCCGCACGAAAAGTAGCCCCTGGATCGGACTACACCCTTTCGGCGCGGACGATGTACCTGACGAACCAGTTGGGACCGGGGGTCCAGTAGTCCCCATAGTCTTCGATGCACGTCTGCAAAGAGACCACGTCGTCGCCAGTGGGCGCGGTCACGGTTAGATCTGTAGGTGACACCTCGAAGATCTCGCTAACAGCGTAGGTGTAGGTCGTACCGTTCGAGTCGGTGAGTAAGATCTGATCTCCCTGAACCAGATTGGGCAGGTTCCAGAATACGTGGTCGCTCGGCGTGCCAGGGTATCCTATCCTGTGACCGGCTATGTAGGTGTTGGAGCCAGGAACCCACGGATAGCCAGTGCCAGGAACGTGCCCCGCCCCCTGCGAGAGGCTCGCCTCTGAAACGCCCTCGACAACGGGAATGTCGGAGATACCCATAGCGGGAACACTCAGAGACATCATCGTGTCTGCAGGCGCAGAAGCCGATGCCGGTGCTGAGCCAGACGCAGACGCCGAGTCGGACGCTTTATCTGGCACGGGATCGGGTTCCTCAACGGCCCGCTCTATCTGATTCGCCTTGCTTTCAGGTTCTGTCTTGTCCGCCGTCTTGGCCGCGGTCTGTGCGACGGCCTCCGGGGTAGCCTCCTGCGCCCCGGTAGGCTGGATGGCCCCCTTGGCAGGCTGGGCGTCAACCCTTTTGAGCATCTCCGTACCGGCAAGAGCGAACGTGCCGATAGCAAGGAGCGTAATGACGCCAAATGTAAATAGACC
>JAJNDJ010000318.1 GCA_021156345.1 Rubrobacteraceae bacterium
CGCCAGTGTGTTGGCGCCTTCGTCGCCAAAATCCGCCGCGTCCGGGGCTTTGCCAGCGCCAAGGCCGTCGAGCACGATCACGACCGCCCTGCGTCCCATACGTCTCCTTTCCGCGTCTGGATCATCTTAGCGCCTTCATCCGTTCGTCGCCGCGCTCCGTAGGGTAAATAATATCTCCGGACTACGAGACGAGGAGTAGCATGGACTCTAACTACAGGGTGCGAGAGGCGAACGTCGAGGACGCCGCGGAGATCTGCGGTCTCGCCCGCGAGCTGGCCGAGACGGTCGGCGACGAACCGCCAACAGAAAAGGCAACCAGGGCGCGGCTCGAGGAGCTCCTGGACGAACCCAGGGCACGAACCGCCAACAGAAAAGGCAACCAGGGCGCGGCTCGAGGAGCTCCTGGACGAACCCAGGGCACGGATCCTGGTCGCCCAGAACGAGGCTGGGATCGTGGGAGGGGCGAGCTTCTGGATCAAACCCGATCTCGCCCACGGCGACATCGTCGTCGAGGTGCCGATGCTAGTCGTCGCAGAGGATCACAGGCGGGCCGGGGTGGGCAGGCTCCTGATGGAGGAGGTGCGCAACGTCGCTTCCGACAACGACGCATCCCAGATCGAACTTGTCGCCACCCGCGGGGCGCGAGAAGTAGAATGACGCCCCGAACACGACTCCAACAGCCGCGCAGAAGAGCACGGCCCTCAGTCTTCCGACCTCATGTACCTCCGCGAGCCCGAGCGGCATGATCACGAGCCCTGAGTAAGCGGCTCCCAGAGGCCCGAGCATAGGCACTGCGGCGAGGGGCAGGTAGAAACCGAGCGGGTACGCGAGGACCCTCCAGGTCACGACGTACCCGTGCCGGCCATCGAGGACGCCGAGATGGTAGAGGCCGGCGAGGAGGAAGGACAGCGGCAGTGGAAGTACGACCGCTACTAGCGCAGGATAGAGCCCCCAGAAGAGCAGCCACAAGATCGCGGCGGGGAGGCCGGAGAAGATGAGAAAGAGGGCAGGCGCCCTCGTATACAGAGGACCATCGGGTAGGGCGGTGTACGTAGTATTCTGCCCTATGATGAATCCCTCCTCCAGCGGCAGGTTCAGATACCTCGAGCAGGGGGGCGCAGCTTTGCTCGGTGGGGCGGTCGCGATCTTCGTCGGTATCCTCTACATCGGGACCCTGGCGCCTACGGTTCTGCCTTACGGTGCTCCTGACACGCTCGACTCCCCGATGCTCCAGACGGAGGTCTTTGTGCTCGGTGTCGGCCATCCGACCGGCTACCCAACCTACATGATGCTGACACACCTCTTTACCTACCTGCCGTTCGGAGACGTTGCCTACCGGGTGAACCTCGCCTCCGCCGTCTACGCCGTCGCCGCCGTAATCGTCGTGTACCTCGCGGGACTGCGGCTTGGCAGGAGGACCGTCGCTGCGGCGGCCGGGGCGCTGGCCTTCGGGCTCTCCGGGGCCTTCTGGAGCCAGGCTGTGATCGCCGAGGTCTACACCTTCGAGGCACTCCTCGTTGCGCTAGTCATCCTCTTCTTGTTCCTCTGGAGAGACCGCCGCGACAGCCGATACCTGCTGCTCTCGGCCTTTCTGGTCGGTCTCTCCCTCACCCACCACCTGACGAGCGTTCTGCTGGTTCCCGCCACTCTGGCCTTCGTTTTCCTTACCGACAGGCGCGTGTTTTCGAGGACGGGGCTGATGGCGAAGGGCGTCGGGATCTTCCTGCTCGGCCTCCTTCCGCTTCTTTACCTCCCCATACGGGCCATGATGCACGCGCCTCTGAACGAGGCTGACCCTTCGACCCCGTGGCGCTTCCTGCTACTCGTCACGGGCGGCAGCTTTCTGGCCGAATCTTCAGAGAAGGGGAGGCAGTGCAGCCCTTCCAGCCTCACGCTTGCGGACACCTCGACCAAGCTGGGGCTATTGGGAGACCATCTCCTCGAACAGTTCCCTCTCTTCCTGATAGTGGTTGGAGTACTGGCTGCCTTCTACCTGCTCTTTACGGATCGCCCAACTGCCGTTCTTCTCGGCGCGCTCTTCTTCGGATGTTTCGTCCAGGCTGCCGTTTACCTCCAGCTGGGGATCGAGGACTTCTACGTATTCCTAATCCCCGCCTTTCTGGCTTTCGGACTGTGTATTTCGGCAGGCCTTGGAGCCCTGCTGCGATTGGTGGAGAGCCTGGCGATCGGCTCTACCGCCAGCGGTGTCCTTCTCGTTATCCTCTCGGCCCTGATGCTAGCCGTCAACGTGGAGAAGGGCGCCACGGTCCTGCACCATAGGAGCCCCCTCTGGTACATGGTGCTCATGGAGGGGCGAAGGCAGGATCTCACGCTGATGGACCCCTTCTGTACATCCTGGGACCGCCACACCGATGTCGTCTGGCCTGACCAGATTAGCGCGGCTGAGGCCGCCGATCGCTACGGCACCGACGACGCTACCGGTGTAGAGGCCGCACGCAGGGCCGCGGGGTCAGGACCCGTGTACCTCCTGGCTAACGGCCGAGCCCGATTGGACTCCTTCCGCGAGGCGGGTTTTGATGTGCTACCGGTCGAAAGTGACCGTTTCCTCTACAAGCTCGTGCCCCGAGGCCGCGGGTAGAGTTACCGGGTCGGCGAGATAGCCGAGCGGTACCACATAGGGTTCGCTCGACCCGTGGGGCATCACGGATCATCTATAATCGAAGAAGGTCATGCATACGAGTTTCAGAGAAGAGGTTGCGAACATGGCGAACGATCCCTTCGGTGCGCGCAAGACGCTGGAGACTGGTTCTGGAGAGATAGAACTCTATAGCCTGAAGACCCTGGATGAGAGGGTGGATGGAGACGTGTTCTCGCTACCCTTCTCCATTCGGGTGATGCTGGAGTCCCTCTTGCGTAACGCCGGTGCAAAGTTCGTCTCGAAAGAGGACGTCGAGGCGCTGGCCGACTGGCCCGAGTCGGTCGGCGGAGAGCTTGCGTACCTGCCGGCCAGGGTTGTCATGCAGGACTTCACCGGTGTGCCTGCGGTCGTCGACCTCGCGGCGATGCGTAGCGCGATGAAGAATGTGGGCGGAGATCCAGGGAAGATCAACCCACTCGTTCCTACCGACCTCGTCATAGACCATTCTGTCCAGGTCGACGCTTTCGGATCTCCGGCTGCCCTGCAGTTCAATGCCGAGCGGGAGTTCGAGCGCAATCGCGAGCGTTACGAGTTCCTGAAGTGGGGACAGCAGGCCTTCGACAACTTCTCGGTCGTGCCTCCTGCTACAGGGCGAAGGGAGTTATAGTAAAGGATGGAGTGGCGATGCCGGACACGCTCGTCGGCACCGACAGCCACACCACCATGATCAACGGCCTCGGCGTACTCGGCTGGGGCGTCGGGGGTATCGAGGCCGAGGCCGTCACCCTGGGACAGCCCTACTACATGCTCGTCCCCGAAGTGATCGGCTTCAAGCTTACGGGCGCTCTGCAAGAGGGCGTCACGGCCACCGACCTGGTTCTCACAGTTACCCAGATGCTGCGATCCCACGGCGTCGTGGGCAAGTTTGTGGAGTTCTACGGCGATGGGCTCAGCAAGCTCTCGCTACCT
>JAJNDJ010000081.1 GCA_021156345.1 Rubrobacteraceae bacterium
AGGGTAACCATGTTGACCAGTACGCCGGAGGCCCCGACGAGGGCGAACTTCCAGAAGCGCCCCGCCGAAGGCACGTACCAGAACAGGCTCAGTATGTGAGTCAGGTACTCGAAGCCCTGGCGCATGGTCGCCTTGGATACCCCGGCATGGCGAACCCGGAACTCGAAAGGCGTTTCCAGTACCTTGAGCTCGGGTGCGCACACGAGTATCTCGAGCAGCACCTTGAATCCCGTGGGCCTGAACTGGATGCCTGAGATCGCCTGGTTCTTTATGAGGAAGAAGCCCGCCATCGGGTCATTCGTCTTGCGGGCCTCCTTGAAGAGTAACCGGGCCAGGTATTTGCTTCCCACGGACACGGCCCGCCGTATTCTGCCAGAGAGGCCTGCGTAGCTGCCGCCCGGACCGTAGCGGCTCGCCACAACGACGTCGGCGTCGCAGCCCCGTGCGATCTCCAGCATCTCACGCACCTTCTCGGGAGGGTGCTGCAAGTCTGCGTCCATCACACAGGTGTACTCGCTCGCGCCAGAGAATAGCTCCATACCCCTCGTCACAGCCGTCGAGAGACCACCGTAGCGCTCTGCACCTTCGCGGCGCACCAGGCGGACGCGGCCGTCCTGTTCTGCGAGGCCCTCTATCACCTCCGGCGTTTCGTCCGTCGAGTCATCCACGAAGACCACCCTGTAATCCAGATCCGAAAGGCTCTCACGCAACTCGTTCACGAGCTTCGGGACGTTCTCGGCCTCGTTGCGTGTCGGCACGACCAGGGTAAGGAGTACCTTCTCCGGGCTCATCCCGCGTTCAGGCCCGCCGGTAACCGCTTGCTTCTCTGCTTTCATGGCCGCTCTAGGCTAGCATATCGGATTAACCTGCCCAAATAGGGGATAGACTGACCGTAAAGGCTCCCAACGGAGGTACGCAAATTGCAAGACAGCGATCTACAGCGCGCGCACGTTCGGGTCTCAGGCCAGGTGCAGGGGGTCTTCTTCAGGGACTCGACCAGGCAGAAGGCCGAAGAACTCGGCCTCGCGGGATGGGTGAAGAACGTGCCCGACGGGCAGGTCGAAGCCCTGTTCGAGGGCCCTTCTGAAAAGGTCAGGGAAATGGTCCGCTGGTGCGAAGAAGGTCCTCAGCGCGCCTCGGTGGAGAACGTGGACACGGACTTCGAGAGCGCCGGCGGAGATCTCGAAGGCTTCGAGGTCCGTTGAACCCACACACCGAAGTCCCCCCAGACCTGCGCTCGCTCCTCGACAGAGAAGGTGTTGAGATAGCAGGTAGCAGAGCGATAGATCACGGAACCCAGTACGATCTGGCCCGCAACGACGAGACCGCGAAGCTGAACGTCTATCATACCGGTAAGATCTCTGCCGGAGGTCGAGCTTCAGGGTTGCGAGAGCTGCTAGAAGGCTGGCGCACGGCGCAGACCAGCCCTGGTGGTACGCGGGCTTCGACGGCCCGCGCGGGAGGGAGACCCATTCTCGACGGTACGCCGAGGCTCGGCATGGACGAGGCTGGGAAGGGTGATTACTTCGGTCCTCTGGTCGTCGCCGGGGTCCGAATAACTCACGCAGAGACGGCGAGAAAGCTGCAGGAGATAGGGGTCAGGGATTCAAAGGAGATCAGGGCCTCAGGCATCTCCCGGATCTCAGGACGCATCCTGGAAGCCGTAGGCCTTGGCAACGTCCACGTCATTTCGCTCCCGCCTCCGGAGTACGAGTCCAGGCGAGCCGCCGCCGGAAACGTCAATAGGCTGCTCGGCGAGCTCGACGTCACGATCATGGGTAAACTTGTGGACGAGGTTGAAGTAGTAATTGTAGATGAGTTTGCCAGGTCTGCCCGCTCCTATCTCGAGCCGTTCGTGCCTGACGGCGTGCGACTGGAGGTGCGTCCCCGTGCTGAGGACGACGCGGCCGTGGCTGCTGCGTCGATATTGGCGCGGGCGCGGCAACTCGAGGAGATGGGGCGTCTCTCGGAGCGGGTAGGGTTCGGATTGCCACTCGGAGCGACGCACGTTGTGGAGGCCGGTCGGCGGGTAGTCGGGCAATTCGGAGAAGACGGTCTGGCGGAGGTGGCGAAGATCCACTTCGCCACCACGCATAGGGTGCTAAAGATGGCCGAACGGAGTGATGGAGGCGACCCTTGATAGATCTTCGCAGCGACACGGTGACCCGTCCTACGGAAGCTATGCGGCGGGCGATGTTCGAGGCGCCGGTTGGGGACGACGTGTTTGGTGAGGACCCTACGGTGAACAGGCTCGAGGAGTACGTGGCGGACCTGCTGGGCAAGGAGGCGGCGCTGTACGCGCCTTCAGGGACGATGACCAACCAGGTCGGGGTCCAGGTCAACACGAACCGCGCAGAAGAGGTGCTCCTGCACGAAGGTTCACACATCTTCGTCTACGAGGCCGGAGCACCGGCGATGCTCTCCGGTGTCCAGCTCCGCACCCTCCCAGGGGAGAACGGCGTCATCGACCCGGAGACCGTCCGCGCCGCCGTCAGGCCCGAGGACGTCCACTTCCCGCGCTCCAGGCTGCTCTGCCTGGAGAACACCCACAACACCTCGGGCGGCAAGGTCTTTCCGCTCGAGGACTTCGCCGCGGTCGCCGCAACGGCGAAAGAGCTTGGCCTGAAGGTTCACCTCGACGGCGCCAGGCTCTTCAACGCCCAGGCTGCGACCGGCGTTGCCGCCAGAGAGTGGTGCGCGCATGCCGACACGGTCTCCGTGTGCTCCTCCAAGGGGCTCGGAGCACCAGTCGG
Organism: Rubrobacteraceae bacterium; assembly: GCA_021156345.1. The sequence continues at coordinate 2,754 of JAJNDJ010000081.1, forward strand.
CTCGCTGCTCGCAGGGAACGAGGAGACCATAGGGGTGGCCCGCCGGAGTCGCAAGGCCCTCGGGGGTGGTATGCGGCAGGCCGGCATTATCGCCGCCGCCTCCCTCTACGCCTTCGAGAACCACGTAGACAGGCTCGCCGAGGATCACGCACACGCCCGCAAGCTCGCCCGGGGGTTGAGAGAGGCTGGATACGAGGCCAGGGAACCGGAGACCAACCTCGTCCTCGTCGCTGTCGACGACCCTTCCGAATTCCTGCTGACCCTCGCCCGCGAAGGCGTGCTCGCCACCCCTGGCAAACCAGGCTTCGTCCGCTTTTGCACGCACCTCGATGTTGGGGAAAGAGAGATAGAATTCGCCATTCGAGCAGCGGCCAGGATCGCCGCCAACATCATCGAACGTTGAGATTGGTCGAGATCGCCCCTGTTCCCGCGACCGGCCTGGGCAGCGCCCTGGCGCTCCTCGACGAAGCTCTCAGGGATGGCGATCCCTTGCCGGAGGATTTTGCCGACCGCCTGCGAAAGGCCGTCGAGGCCGGAGACATTGAGGTACTGGCCGCCAGGGCAGAGGAGCAGATGCTGGGTGTAGTAGTCCTCGCCTACCGCCTCAACGTCTCCGCGGGCGGGCGCTTCGCCAGCATCGAAGACCTCCACGTGCGCCAGGAAGCCAGACGCCAGGGCGTCGGCCACGCCCTGCTCGCGGCGGCGCATGAGCGTTGCACGAAGCACAACATCTCTTACGTTGAAGCACAGGTCGAAGACGCTGCAGCCGAAACATTCTACGCCGCCCTGGGCTACGAGCCGGAGACAGGCGTGCGAGTCCTCTCACGCTCTCTGGCTATGGGCCACACAAGAACCAAGGGCTGACTGCTCTAGAACTCCAGCACTTTGTAGACGGAGATGTCACGGAACCCCAGCTCTTCGTAGAACTTGCGGCCCCGGGAGTTGGCGGCGGCGACCTGGAGTGAGATGCCGTCGGCGCCTCTCTCCTGCGCCCAGGCCTGCACGCACTGGAGGAGGGCGCGGCCCATGCCGCGGTTGCGGTACTCGGGTTCGATGAAAACATCATCTACGGATGCCCACGTTTTCGGGAGGAAAGTCGGAGAGCCCTGGCGCAACTCGCCCGAGATAAAGCCCACTGTCCGGTCTCCTACCACAGCCACGAAGAGGAAGGAGTAGCTGCTCTTCGCCACGTCGGCCAGAAAGCGCCGCATCGTCTTCTCGGCGCCGGGTGAGGTCTCGTAGACCCTGTCGTGGGACGTGTGCTCCTCGGCGCTCTGCATCCATAGCCGTGCCGCCTCGGCCGCGTCCTCCCTGCGTCCAGGCCTGATAGTGAAGTCCTCATTCACAAAGCAATCCTAACCCATGCTTCGCGGGCCGCGGAGGCCGGGGGTGGGGTATGATCCGGAAAAACCGGAGAGGAGCCGGGACGGAGCGCAAGCTTGGGCAGAAGGTGGACAGGTTCTGGGAGGTGGATGCCGCCCGCGGCGTCGCCATCATCATGATGATCGTCTACCATTCTGCCTACGACCTGGACACCCTCGGAGGCTATGACATCCAGTCCACTACCGGGCCCTGGGCGCTCTTCGCCGATGTTACAGCAGGCCTCTTTCTGTTCCTCGTCGGCGTCTCGCTCGCCATTAGCCGGGCGAGGACTACTCTGACGGGATGGAGTCTCTTCGGCAAGTACCTGGCGAGGGGCTCGAGGATACTCGCGTACGGAGTGGTGTTGACCGTAGTCTTCCTGGTCCTCGGGATGGGTGTCGTGGCGTTCGGCATACTGCACCTGATCGGGATCTCCATAATCCTCGCTTACCCTTTCCTGAAGCTCCGCTTCACCAACCTCGTGCTCGGCACTCTCATCTTCGCTGCCGGCCAGTACATCCTGTCCCAGGGCCTCGACTCACAGAGCATATGGCTCTTGCCTTTCGGCATCGTACCAGAGGGCATGATAATGCCGGATTACAGGCCTCTGCTGCCCTGGTTCGGTGTCGTGCTGATCGGGCTGTTCTTCGGAGACGTGGTGTACGGCGATGGCAGAAGGCCAGCGGTTACAGAGGACGAGGCGCCGGTAGCGGCGAGACCTCTTCTACCTATGGGGAGGAACTCGCTTTTTATCTACCTGATCCACCAGCCCATCCTCATCGCCCTACTCGCCGTATCAGGCCTCGTGGACATCAACTTCTTGTAGAGCTTGAGGGTGTCTGCTTTCTTTTTCGCGGCCCAACCATTACAGTTACGGCGTCGTTCCGGAGAAGATGGGGAGGTGGCCTGCCGAAGATCACATTCGAGTAGATGAAAAGTAAGCTCGATGGGATTGTCGGAGCTTGCGGGGCAGAGAGAATACAAGCGCCAGGACTCTCGCGCAGAGATACGGGAGTCGACGAGGAAGACGTTCATCGAAGCATTCGGCGGGTACGTCTCGGCTTCGGGCGGTCGTCAGGGCGGTGACAAATCCCGGCGGTGACGCCGG